>NZ_CAWPKW010000056.1:0-109260 GCF_963888615.1 Brasilonema octagenarum UFV-OR1
CGTAAGCGTGTCCCTTTGGGACTTACAAAGTAGCGTCTGGGCAGGAGATACCCGATAGCCCTCCGGGTTCGCCAGTCGCCTGGCTGTCGGGAGACCCTCCCGCAGCGCTGGACTCACCGTAAGGCGTGGCCGTTCCCACTAGGGCGAACCCGAAGGGTTATCGGTGTCGTGTCCCCTATTCCCTGTTCACTGTTAAGCGTTCCTTGTTAAGCGTGTTTGCTGAAAGTAAGAGGAAACTTTTGATTAAAGTCTGATACATACTCTTTATGAGTTCCCGCGTTCTTTGTACAATATGACGGTTGTACTAAGTGGCGGACTGTGATTGAGCGTTATACCTTGCCCGAGATGGGCAATCTCTGGACAGAAGCATATAAGCTAAAAACTTGGCTGCAAGTAGAAATTGCTGTTTGTGAAGCTCAAGCTGAGTTAGGTTATATTCCAACTGCAGCAGTTGAAGAAATTAAAGCAAAGGCGAATTTTGATCCAAAGCGGGTGCTGGAAATTGAAGCTGAAGTCCGCCACGATGTGATTGCTTTCTTGACAAATGTCAATGAATATGTTGGAGAGGTGGGGCGTTACATCCATTTGGGTTTAACAAGTTCTGATGTGCTGGATACAGCTTTAGCGCTGCAACTTGTTGCTAGTCTGGATGTGTTGATGCAACGCCTAGAAGATTTGATTGAGGTTATTCGTCAAAAGGCTAAGGAACATCGCACGACGGTGATGATTGGGCGTTCTCACGGTATTCACGCTGAACCGATCACTTTTGGTTTTAAGTTGGCTGGGTGGTTGGCAGAAGTGTTGCGACACCAAGAACGTTTGAAAATTTTGCGTGAAACAATCGCTGTGGGTAAGATGTCTGGTGCGGTGGGAACCTATGCCAATATTGAACCTCGTGTGGAGGCGATCGCCTGCCAAAAACTCGGACTCAAACCGGATACAGCATCGACACAGGTGATATCGCGCGATCGCCACGCCGACTTTGTGCAGCAACTAGCCTTACTCGCCGCATCCATAGAACGCTTCGCCGTCGAAATTCGCAACTTACAAAAAACAGACGTTCTAGAAGTCGAAGAATTCTTCTCCAAAGGGCAAAAAGGTTCCTCAGCAATGCCCCACAAACGCAACCCCATTCGTTCAGAAAGACTCACAGGAATGGCGAGATTAGTTCGCTCTCATGCTGGTGCTGCGTTAGAAAATATCGCACTCTGGCATGAAAGAGATATTTCTCATAGTTCCGTAGAAAGAGTAATTCTTCCCGACTCTTGCATTTTGACTCACTTTATGTTGGAAGAAATAACCAAGTTGGTGAAAAACTTGCTGGTTTATCCAGACAACATGGAACGGAATATGTACTGCTATGGTGGCGTCGTATTCAGCCAGAGGGTACTGTTGGCACTGATAGATAAAGGAATGAGCCGTGAAGAAGCTTACGCAATTGTGCAAGAAAACGCTCACACCGCTTGGAACAAACTAGACGGTAATTTTCATGAATTGATTGTCAAAGACTCTCGCGTTACCCAAAAGTTATCGTCAGGAGAAATTGAAGAGTGTTTTGATGCACAGCAGCATTTAAAACATTTAGAACAGGTTTATCAAAGATTGGGAATTTAGTTTGGAATGAGGTGCGTAACTGCTGCGTAACGCACCCATTTTTGAAAGTAATATCAACATTCTTTATTCACAAATCTGCCTTCAGGGCGATCTAGTTACAGCTGCAACCAGGTAATCTTTGATTTGTAGGTAACAATATTTCATATATCGTTGTATGTAAGGGGTGAATGTAGATTCTGTACGCAGCATACTGTTAAAAGAATCTTCATTTTTATATTTATTGGGTGTTTGTCTGTAACCGGATGTACCTCACAAAAAACTCAAGCAACTGACGGGGTAGAATACAAAACTCAGGTTGTCGGTTGGGTAGAAAAAGCAAGGATTCCTGGTGTTGCTCAAGAGATCAAAGTAAAGCTTGATACTGGTGCCAAGACCACGTCAATTAATGCTGAAATTTTAGACAAATTCAAGTGGATGGAAGACTAGTGCGATCGCCTTTTCAATATTCTCAGTTTTCTCGGTTTCGCGATCGCACAAGGTTTTGATACGATGTTTTGACAACAAGTGATTTTTGCAATATTGTTGTTGTATTGAACACATCCTGTTCTTAACCTCATAGGAACACATCATGAAAAATACCATTTTGACGACAAACTCCGGTCTCAGTGACAACGAAAACACCACGAACAGCAAACGACAAAACCAACGAAACCACAACCTACTTCAAATCGACGACGAGTGGGAGGGACTGACAGACGAGGATCTGCGAGCAATATGGGGCGGCAGCGTTAGTCTTCTCCAACAAGTGGAGGATGTGGTAGGAGGGAACGAGCTAAGTGTGAATGATTTACAGCAAGCGTTATTAGATTTAAATATTCTTTAGTGATTCGTATTAGATTAGCGTTTTATTACCTCACTCGTGCAACTTCGGTCAAACGCTCTATTTGCAAGGACAAACTTCTTTACCACAGTAGCCACTTCGGGGCTTTCGGATACCTGGAACTGCTCCCAAAGTGTTAACTAGACGATCGCAAGCTTTACCAGAGACAGGCGATAGTCTTTTTTTGTTGGTGACGAAGATTTTACCGATGGTAAATTTAATCGTCCCAGTTTTTGATGAAATAGCTTATCAAGGTGTTCCCGATATCCGCGTGATTGTCTATCGGGGGGTTCCAGCAATGGCAATGTTGCGTCTCCCCACGCGGGCTTCTGACGGTAAGGCTAATTTACACAGAGGTGGCGTTGGTGTTGGTATTGATCTCTCAACAGGCACAACGCTAGCTGGTATCCAGAAAAACCACTACATTGAAAAACATCCTGAAACTGGGCATTCATTGCGCGATCGCCAGATACCTCACTGGCAAACAATATTAAACATGGCTGCTAAATTGGGCGATAAAACAGAGTTTGGCTATCTCGGCGTTGACATTGTTCTTGATCAGCAAAAAGGTTCACTTTTACTAGAAATTAACGCCCGTCCTGGACTTGCAATTCAAATTGCTAATCAACAAGGGCTAATTGGGCGACTCAAAGCAATTGATCATGCCTTGCCAAAACTTTCAGGAATTCCAGAAAAAATTGCCTTTGCACAAGAAGCATTTGCAGTAGAAGCCAGTTCAATTAATGTGTTGTCTGATCTTTACAAGTAAGTTCTTGGGTTCATAATGCTCCCACAACAGAAAACTATTTACCAAACTTGGCATACAAAGCAGGTAAAACTACCAATGTTAATGCCGTAGAAGTAAACAAATCACCTAATTCGGCATGGGGTGCGATACGCCAAGGGCGTCTGCGCCCTGCGCAATCGCCTGCCAAAAACTCGGACTCAAACCGGATACAGCATTAACACAGGTGATATCGCGCGATCGCCACGCCGACTTTGCCCAACAATTAGCCTTACTAGCCGCATCTATAGAACGCACTGATATAGCAATCGCCAACTCTATTAGGACATATAGCAGGGAACAGGGAACAGGGAACAGGGTTGAAAATCTCGTAATGTCCGTATTTTCTCATTCGTTCATGTCCTAATCTACCTGGCAACGGCTATAACTGTTAAATTTCTTGAAATATTTTATAATTCCCACAAACGACTTCTACACAGATATCTCCTTCCAAACGAAAATAAATGAGTGATGAATCTGTCTCAATGCTTCCCTTTGAATCCTTAAATGGGTAAGACAAGGCTGATAAAATTTGACTTTCGCCTTCCTCGATTTTCTTGAGTTCGACCTCCCCTACCCAAAAGCAAAAATCTTCATCATCTGTATTTAGAGGCTGAGAAATCACAAGGTGAACGATTCGATAAAGTTCAATCTTCGCATCACCAGATTCGGGACCAAAGGTAAACTCAAGGCGCAATCCGAAATTTTGAGGAAGTAAGGAAATTCCAATGAGATCAGCGCTTTTCAAATCTTCCAAAAAGGTTGTTATATTTTGGGCAATGCTTATAGTCATGGAATCACAATTTTTCCGGTACTATGTGTATTTGCTCCAGGGATAAATTGTATTTTGCTACCAAATTTGTCGTACCTGCGAGGGTAATATTTTCTATTATTACCTTTAATCTTTGGCTCGGTACGAACAATTTATCCATTTGGTCTAATATGAATTACACTGCCATCTGGATGCTCATAGGTTTCATATCCGCCTGTTGTGGAGGTTTGAAATTCAAAGCCTTGATTGGTGAGTATTGTTCTTGCTTCTGACCTAGTTTTTCCTGTTAGATTAGTAAGCTGCTGGGCGGCTAGATTCATCAGTGAGAAAGGACAATTCGTTTTGTAATATTTGTTTTGTTCATTGAGTATTACACATCAAAGATACAACCACTTGTGTTTCCTCTGATCATGCAGTGTTAATCCCCTTGCACTTAAGTAGATAATTTCAACTTTTGGATCGAATTGAGCAGGACTTGAAAATAATTGGTGATGGGCGATAGCTTGGCGCTCTGCCTGGAGCGCAGATTGCATGAATACACAGGCAATACGGTTCGGTTGCTTGTTTTTTTTCTCAAGGAAGATCCCCCCAACAGAGTTAAAAAGGGGGCTTATAACCCTCTTTTACCCCCTTAAAAAGGGGGTCGCCGCAGGCGGGGGGATCTTATCCGAACCGTATTGAATAGACAGGTATTTTTCGCTCACAATTCAATAACCCGCAAGTTGGCTTATTAGATTTGAACTAACCTGAAAACTGAAGCTAAAAATCCACTTATCACTATCAAACCGAGTATATACAGGATTTGGGTAGTACGTTGAGCCTTAACTAAGATTTCCTGGTAAGAAAGTTGATAATTTCTAATCAGAAAGAAGGCTGGAGGACTAAAGATTTGAGGTAGCAATCGATTGAGTAAAAATCGCAGCAAAGTGTTGACATTCCAAAGCTTTGTGCGAAGGGGAGCTTGGTTATACTGCCAAGGAAAAGCAATTTGGGCAAGACGTATCAAAGCTTTGACATCAGCAAACCGTAAGGATTCGTATAAAGGTAGAGCACCAGAGATGTCATCATCATTTTTAGAAAGTGCTTCGTTGAGGACACACACATCTTCTAATGCAGAATTGACTCCTTGTCCAATGTCTGGAGGAAAGCAATGGATAGTGTCCCCTAACAAGACTACCCCAACTGTAGAAGAGCGATCGCCCATTCCTTGATTTACTTGTTTGTGTCTTAACTCGAAGTGCAATCCAGAACAATATTGGGGAGGAGGAAAGTAACCGCCTTCACTGGAAGCAAATCGAGCAGCTTCTTCAGGCGAAACTATTTGGTGTATAGGCAATTGTGGAAAGGCTTGCTCAAGAAAGTTATACACCTGTTCACTATTTTTTAATTTCCATATCTCATGATTTGGTAGTCTAATGATATTTGCACTACGAAATTCATCTGGATTTTTAATCGGTAATAAACCAAGGGATAATGTTCGCCTGCTGTCTCGGAAAGCGCTACGAACTGCGTATGACATAGTACATACAGCGTGTTCCTCACCACTATTATCTAACGGAAAATTTGGAGGTAAACTTAACACTTTATACCTCAACTTTGAGCTAGGCGAAGGAAAACACTTCATCTCAAATCTATCTGATGTAGACTTGTCCCACTCTTTCAAAGTGTTTCGGACAATAGAGTAAATGCCATCACAACCAACCAGAAGCTGAGGCTCAAATTTGGCAACCCTACCATTCTGTGTTTGGCTAACAACTTCAAGCTGTTCACCCTCTGCGTTTTCTTGGGCTATCTTATTGATTTCAACACATGTTGTATTAAACAGTACAGTGATCTTGTCTTGCCAATTACGTTCAATTTCTTGATATAGCAAAAGAACAAATGCCCTTCGGGGAATCCAGTAAGCTGTTTTTTGCTTTGGATCGACAAAAGGTAGTTTAAATGTTTTTTTGCTTCCGTTGGCTTTGATTTCTGTTAGATAAAATTCTTTACTGGGAACGCTGATTTCTATTAGCTTGTCAGTTATTCCAAGGAAGTCAGTAAATTTTTGACCCCGACCATCAATGAGATAATTGAATGATTTGTCGGGTTCATAGTAATCAGCAGTGGCGCGTTTTTCCAAAACTGTAATATTTGTCCAACCACGTTTGGCTAGCATTAATGCTGTGGCAAGTCCTGCTGGACCTCCCCCAACAATCAATACATTTTGGCGAGAATGATTGGTTTTCTCTGCTGCACGAGTATCGGTAAGCATATCAATGTTGGTGTTGGCATCTGCAATTATTTTCAATATTAGATAAAATATCTCGCTTTAACTCTTACTTTGGTTTTAATTCCCTTGGGGGGAAGTGGGTGATTTCAACTTGCGAATCCCTGTACAAGCAATATCCTGATGTTCTATTGTTTCAATCCCCTTAACGGGGAATAAATAATTTCAACTCAACGAAAACTATGGTGTGCGATCGCGCATCAAATTGAGCGTTTCAATCCCCTTAACGGGGAATAAATAATTTCAACGCCATTGATAGTTTTATTCTCGTGTCTATGGGGGAAGTTTCAATCCCCTTAACGGGGAATAAATAATTTCAACTGTTCCAGCAAACTCAAGACCGTTCTCTCGAACTGTTTCAATCCCCTTAACGGGGAATAAATAATTTCAACCTCTTAGTTGATACTTTTCGGGATTTAGGCTTTTGGGTTTCAATCCCCTTAACGGGGAATAAATAATTTCAACCCTGTAATCTAGCCTGTACCTTAACATTACTAAGTAGTTTCAATCCCCTTAACGGGGAATAAATAATTTCAACATTTCGGATTTGCTTTCATTGAGATTTTCAGCAGCGTTTCAATCCCCTTAACGGGGAATAAATAATTTCAACTGTAGACAGTAGACAAGATTTACCTTATATACAAAGTTTCAATCCCCTTAACGGGGAATAAATAATTTCAACATAGAATCACTGCCGAACTCAGTTTGAAATTCATCAAAGTTTCAATCCCCTTAACGGGGAATAAATAATTTCAACTGGTTTTGGATTAATAACTGCGGCGAACGTTTACCAGTTTCAATCCCCTTAACGGGGAATAAATAATTTCAACGGTAAACAAACTAGCCGAATGCATCTCAAATAATGTTTCAATCCCCTTAACGGGGAATAAATAATTTCAACCTCTTCTATTCTACAGCTACTTTTCTGATTCTTCTTGTTTCAATCCCCTTAACGGGGAATAAATAATTTCAACTTTTAAGGCGTAACTCTTACATAATTCCATCCAAGTTTCAATCCCCTTAACGGGGAATAAATAATTTCAACTGCTGTCATATGAAACCCATGACCAATTCAGTTTTCGAGGTGCGGTTGCGCGGATGTATAACAAAAGTACCATTTCAGCGATCAGGTGTCAAGTAGTGCCAATTTCAAAATAGCCTCAAACTCACTCCTGGCAAAGGTTCTAGCGATTGCGCGGATGCCGTTTTTTTGAAAAACTCTCAAATTCAGAGCTGATAAGCCTTTGAGCCGCAAATGTCCTTTTGACTTTTCAAACACCTACCCATCCGCGCAGTCTTTCAAAATTCTGAGGTTTTATTAGGAGTAATATTACGTGGATAAGTCAGTTTCCAGCTTTGTGGATCTTTTAATTCATTGTACATACCCTGGAGGATTAATCTGAAAGCCGTTCGAGTTCTGATGTAGTCCCTGATCAAATGCGTACCTGGTTCAGCAAAAATCCCATCAACTTCTTGTAACGTGCCAAATGGTTTTTCACAGTTGCTGCCAGCACCTTTTACAGTTAAAACAAAAAATGGGGCATCCTTGTATTTATCTGGAACCATAAAAATTCCATACACTTGATGTTCACCACGCCACGGCTGAACAACGACTTTGGTTGCATACACATCGTATTTTCCAAATCTTGGTCTCAAAACGGCTTTGATGTTGCAATTAGAATCATCTACAGGAAACCATAAATAAAGTGTTGTCAGGCTTGTTAGTAACAGAAGCAATATAAAAGTAATATAGTTGTGTTTCCACCACATAAGGTTAAAGAATTCGTGATTCACCATTACTAAGTTAATGACGAATCACGAAAAATTGCACAGCGACTTGACTACAATAACCCAACCAGGTGCAGTAGACCGTGACCTGTAACGAGTTCGATAATTAATGCTATGAAGCCTAACATGGCAATACGACCATTCCAAACTTCTGCACTACTTGTCATACCCCACTCCCAACCCTCTGGCGGGTAAATTCTCACCTTCTTCTTCCATTGGGTGGCTTGGGCGAACTTCAGACTGGGGGCTTTTAATGCATCGAGAACCAAATCAGCTAGGGCTTTGATAAACACCGGATGTGTGTTGAGTGCAGGTACGCGACGGAAGTTGTGAATTCCAGCTTCTTCTGCAAGTTCGCGATACTCAATATCAATCTCTTGTAATGTCTCGATGTGTTCTGAGACAAAACTGATGGGTACGACAACCAAGTCTTTGACGCCTTTTTCCCCTAATTCCGGGATAGCTTCTTCTGTATAAGGTTGCAGCCATTCCACCGGACCAACGCGGCTTTGGTAAGCTAAGACATGGGAGTTTGGTCGATTGAGGGTTTGCATAATCAGATGAGTGCATTCCTCAATTTCTTGCTGGTAAGGATCGCCTGCTTCTTCAACGTAACTTTTGGGAACGCCGTGGGCGCTGAAGAAAATTTGAGCTTCATCAGGATTGGGACACTGTTCTATTTGTTGATCAATCAGCTGCGCCATTGCTTGCAGGTAGCCTGTAGATTTGTACCAAGAGGGAATAACAGTGTAATCAATCAGCTGAAGTTTTGGGTTTTCTTGCCAAATTTTGTCTAAAAGCCGGAAGCTGGAACCACTAGTACTGATAGAAAATTGTGGATACAAGGGTAAGATGACAAGACGGTCGATGTTATCTTGGGTAATTTTGGCGATCGCCTCTTCGGTGTAAGGATGCCAGTAACGCATACCCACGTAAATTTTAGCGTCTTGTCCCAAGTCATCCAACTGTTCTCTTAAGGCTTCTCCTTGAGCTTCGGTTATCCGTCGTAACGGTGAACCGCCGCCAATTTGCTTATAATTTTCTTGAGATTTTTGAACACGCCTTGAGGAAATCCACCAAGCTAGGGGTTTCTGCAACCAGGTAAACGGTAGGCGAATGATTTCGGGATCAGAAAATAGGTTATAGAGAAATGGCCTAACATCTTCTAATTTGTCAGGACCACCGAGATTGAGTAATAACACGCCTACGCGACCCATAGCTATTAAAATCCCCCAATCTTTTCAGCTTTTTTACTAATGTTAACAATATATCCTGAATAAATATCTAAGTTAACGATAAGAGGAAAGGTTGTGGCTACAATTTTGAGGAATTGGAGTTACCGCTATCAATGGTTCTACGATAGCATCTCTGGTTTAGCGGCTCTGAGTGTAGGCGGTGAGCCAGCGCGTTGCGGGGGTTCCCCCCGTTGTAGCGACTGGCGAACCCGTAAGGGTGAGGGGCGTTTGAGGCAATTAGCTTTGCAAGGATTAACAATTTCAAAAGATACCAAAGTTCTAGATTTATGTTGTGGTAGTGGTCAAGTCACACAGTTTTTAGTGAAATTGTCACAAAATGTAACAGGTTTAGATGCTTCCCCATTATCCCTAAAACGGGCACAGCAAAATGTTCCCCAAGCTAAATATGTGGAAGCTTTCGCGGAAGATATGCCATTTGCAGATCATGAGTTTGATGTAGTGCATACAAGCGTCGCACTGCATGAAATGGAGCAACAGCAACTGCGGCAGATTCTCCAAGAAGTAAACAGAGTCTTGAAGCCAGGAGGCGTGTTTACACTCGTGGATTTTCATAATCCTACCAATCCCTTATTTGTGCCTGGAATTTGGGTATTTTTGTTGTTGTTTGAAACACACACGGCTTGGCAATTGTTGAAAACTGATTTGCCTGCGTTATTAACAGAGATTGGGTTTGAAGTTGGTGAACCGAAGTTGTATGCAGGTGGGAGTTTGCAGGTGATACAGGCGAAGAAATGAGGTAAAAAGACGACGCAGAGTCGTCTGAATTAGGATCGGGAGGATCCCAAATGTCCAAATTTACAGTTCGCCCTGGTGATTGAGCAACCATTCACAGTTGGCGCAACCAGGAAGCTTCTTCCAAGACAGCTTTCAAAGAAAGCAGGTTTTTCCGGTTAAACCAATGTTTCAAAGCTTGCTTGAACTTTCCCTGTGCTGCTGCTTGCACTCCGTCACTAACAGCAACGCCGATATGTTGCATGACACTTGAGTCACGGTAGCAGTCCATCATACACGCTGTACACCCATCACGAACTCGCTGTGAGCCGTCAAACTCTGTGATGTGGCACAAGGGCTGATCCCAGTTGTGACAACGGTAGAGGTTAAGGTGCCAGTCTAGGTAAAATAGCTTCCAGCCACCAAGACAGGCGAATTGCTCTGGTTCACCACTTAAGTGACGCTGCATATCTTCTATAGAACTGGTAGGATTTACGACGCGAAAATCACGTTTGAGCGCTTTGACGTTCTCGAAGCGCTCATGCAATTCCTCAACAGTGTAGTCCACCAAGTGCGACTCTGCATAACCAAGGTAGGATGATGCCAACGTAGTGAGTGGATACGAGAAGGTGACGCTGTCAAACCCAAGTGACTTTAAGAATGGTGGGAGCTTTTGGTAATCTTCTATCAGTCGGCTCATGGTGACTGAGGCGGTTGTACCGATGCCTCGGCGGCTCAAATGGACATTGGCATCGCGGATGCGATCGCACACTCCCATAAGTCCTCGGTTCTGTTCGTGTTCCAAAGCCGCAGCAGCATCAATAGAAATAAAAACTCCTAAAAGCCCTGCATCAGCCATCTCGTCGATGCGTTTTGGCGTCAAGAGCGAACCGTTAGTCACAAGCATCGGTGCCATACCGATACTAGACGCATGAGCTATCATTTCTGTCAAGTGGGGATGGAGCATTGGCTCACCACCCACGTAGATGAGGAAATATACCCCATTGCGATAGAGAATCTCCGCCGCAAGCTTTGCATCATCTAGGGTTACAGAATGCCTCAAATCTATCGGCAACTTATCTACTGCAAAGTTGCAGAACCCGCAACGAGCATTACATGCACTGGTAATGGCGAATTGACACGTGGAAGGTCCACCATCTAAAAATCCCTGTAGCGCCATTTGCCACAATGACCGTCTTTTTGACTGCAAAACCGAGTTACTATGAGGCATCTTATACTTTTTTGTTAATAATATTCACAGGAATTATACTGGATTTTAGTGACTAGTTTTTTTTATCAAACTCCACCTTACCGTAATCCAGTTTTATAATCCTATCTGCTACATGAAAATAGCGGTCATCGTGGGTAATTGCCAGTACAGTTTTGCCTTTATCTCTCAGTTTTGGTAAAAGTTGAGTGTAGAAGATTTCTTTAAATACTGGATCTTGGTCAGCCGCCCATTCATCAAACAGATAAATTTGTCTATCTTCTAAATATGCTGTTAGCAAGCCAAGTCGTTTGCGCTGCCCTTGTGAAAGATTTGTAGTCGAAAACTTGCCATTTTTTACTTTGACTTTATGGTCAATCTGGAGTAGCTTCAAGTACTCTTGAGCTTGAGTATCTAAGTTAATATTATCTAATCCTAAAAGTTCTTCAAATAAATAGAAGTCCGAGAAAACGACAGAAAAATGTTGACGATACCACTCTCGATTTTCTTCGGTAATCAACTCTCCATCAAACAAAATTTTTCCACCTTCCGGAATGTAGAGTCCTGTAATAAGTTTAGCGAGAGTCGATTTACCGCTGCCATTTCCTCCAACAATGAACACCAGTTGTTGAGGATAAAATGTTAGGTTAATAGGACCGATAAGAAAGCTGCTGTCTTCTAAATCTGTACGATAAGTATGAGTCACATCCACAAATTGTAACTCGTGCCAAGAAGACTTGCTTTCTGGTGGAACGGTTGATTGTTCAGCTTGGTTTGCCAAAGATAAACCCAGTGACTCTATCTTTTGCAAGGCTATGCTAGCTTTACTGATTACGGGGAGGTTCTCCACAAGGTTGTTCATTGGCATCATCAAGTATGTAAAAGTCAAGATGTAGCCAGAAAGAGTTTGACGACTGATGGTGAACAGATGCGGAAGTGCAAACAGCACAAAACCAATCGCGAAAAAAAACAAAAGTCTTCCCCAACTCGTTGTTGATGTAAAGAAAGTTAAACCTTCAATGCTGTGACGGCTGAATTGGGCTGCGGTTGATTGCAGATTCTGAGAAAGGAAGACCTGACGCCGTTTGTGGTGTAATTTGAGTTCTTTTACTCCTTCAGTTATGGTACGGAAATGCTTAAATAATATATCTTGATCATCTCGTGCAAGAGCAAGGAATTTCTCTCCTCTGACTAACAACCACTGGGAACTACCAATTGCTACCACTGCAAGTCCTATAACCATCACAAGTACAAACCACGATAGCCAAGTAATATACAGTAGGCAACTTGCTACGATAGCAATATCAATACAAAGGTAAGGCAGTTGGTGTACAGCATTAGCAACTGTCTGCACATCTTCAGTGAGGGTTGCCAAAATTCGGGGATTTCCTATCTGTTCCAAATGACTCAACCCGGAAGAGAGAATCTGGCGACTCAAGCGCATTCGCAATTGGAAGACAGCATTTTGAGATAAGCGAATCAGCATCACCTGAGAAATCACACTCGTAATCAGTGCTACGAGTGCCAGCCCGAGAAAAGCCCAAGCCAGAGTCGTGAGGCGTTCACCATTGCTGCCACTTGCTGCAGTGCTGATCAGGGCGATGAGGCTGGCGCTGCTACCGCCACTGAGAAATCCGGTGACAATTGCGATCGCCACCATTCCCCAAGAAGAACGCAGGAGAAAGTAAATCAGATTCATGAGAGGGAAAAGGGAAAAGGGAAAAGGGAACGCTTAACAGGGAACTTTGACTCCAAAGTTATATCTTAGGTCATACACTAATGTGCAGATCATTCATAATACGCGCACATTGCTGGCGTCTGAGACAACCAATCTATTTTTCTATGCTTTTGACAACTTCTTTGAGTCTGACTATCATTCATTTCCTATTATTCATCCTTTGTATATCGGCTGTCTTGTTTTACTGTTATGGAATCTATGCAGCGTTCGCCTTCTTCCATCATCCCCATCTCGGAAAGCTAAATTTCCACCCACCCGTTACTATCCTCAAGCCCATTTGTGGTAAAGATGACGAAACATACAATAACTTGGTTTCTTTCTGCCAACAGAAGTACCCAAACTATCAAATTGTCTTTTGTGTTCGCGATCCATTAGACTGTGGCATACCAGTTGTCAAGCAAATCATTCACGAGTTTCCAGAATTAGATATTGAGTTAGTCGTCTGCGAAGACATCATTGGAACTAACCCCAAGGTGAGCAATTTGGCTAACGCCATCACCAAAGCCAAACATGAAATTTTGGTGATTGCTGATAGCGATATCCGAGTTGGAATAGACTATCTCCAAAGAGTCATCCAGCCACTACAAGACAAGAGTGTTGGTGTTGTTACTTGTTTATACCGTTCTGTAGCCAAAGGATGGGTAACCATTTTGGAAGGTATTGGAACTGGTACTGATTTCCATGCTGGTGTCTTAGTCAGCAATTCCCTAGAAGGTATCAAGTTCGCCTTTGGTTCAACGATTGTGATTCGTAAAGAAGTGTTGGATGAAATTGGGGGATTTGGGGCGATCGCCGATTATCTGGCAGACGACTTTCAACTCGGCTACTTACCCACTCAAGCAGACTACAAGGTTGTCCTTTCCGACTACATAGTTGACCATGTATTGGCATCTAGCACTATAGCAGATTCCATCCAGCGTCAAATTCGCTGGGCACGTTGTATACGAGTTTCTCGCCCTTGGGGTTATCTGGGACTGATCTTTACTTATGGTACTGTCACAAGCTTACTACTGCTAATGGCTACAGGTGGATCAAGAATCGGTTGTGCTGTGTTAGCTACCACTTGGGTGATGCGATTAGTCATGGGCTGGGTTGTTGGCGTTAGCTACCTTCAAGACTCTTGTGTGCGAAACTTTTTCTGGATTGTTCCTCTACGCGACGTTATAGCTTTTGTCATCTGGTGTTGTGGCTTATTCGGCAGCACAATTGAATGGCGCGGGCGACGATTAAAGCAGACAAAAGGCGGTAAGCTAGTGGAAATAACAGACGATTTTGCAAAAGTCTTATCAAGTTAGCGGTTGAGATTTGTGGAGTGCATGCACTATGGATGGTGAGGTAATGTCACGAGAAAAACCCCTTTCTCAAAAGACGACTCGGAATACCCGCTACATTCCGCGCCATCATAAACGCATCTTATGCATCTTTCCCAAATACAGCCGCTCGTTTGGAACCTTTCATCATGCATACCCCTTGAGAGGAAATGTTCGGGCTTTTATGCCACCACAAGGGATTTTGGTTGTCGCATCTTATTTACCTAAAGAGTGGGAAGTCCGCTTTATTGATGAAAATGTGCGATCGGCAATCAGGGCTGACTTTGTCTGGGCTGATGTGGTGATTGTGAGTGGGATGCATATCCAGCGACCACAGATGAATCAAATTAATGAACTTGCCCACCGAGAAGGTAAAATCACTGTTGTAGGTGGTCCTTCGGTGTCTGGTTGTCCAGAATATTACCCAGAGTTTGATATTTTACAGCTGGGTGAATTGGGAGATGCAACTGACCAAATGATTGAGTATTTGGATCTACATAGCAATCGCCCCCAAAAGCAAATTCGCTTTGAAACCAAAGAACGCTTACCCCTAAATGAATTTCCGATTCCGGCTTATCACCTGCTGAATTTCGATCAATATTTCCTTGGCAATATTCAATTCTCCAGTGGTTGCCCTTATCACTGTGAGTTTTGTGACATCCCTGCATTATATGGAAACAATCCCCGTCTCAAAACTCCAGAGCAAGTTCTCGCTGAACTAGATGCGATGCTGAAATACGGAAACCCAGGGGCAGTGTATTTTGTCGATGATAACTTTGTGGGTAATCGCCGTGCTCTCATGCAGTTGCTTCCGCACCTGATTGATTGGCAAAAGCGCAATGGCTATCCGATTCAATTTGCCTGCGAAGCCACATTGAATTTAGCGCAGAGTCCCAAACTTTTGGAAATGATGCGCGAAGCGTATTTTTGTACAGTTTTCTGCGGTATTGAAACGCCAGAAACGGAAGCCCTCCAAGCTATTTCCAAAACTCACAACCTCAGTATGCCAATTCTCGAAGCAATCAAGGTTTTAAATAACTACGGCATGGAAGTTGTCTCTGGAATCATCATCGGCTTTGACACAGATACACCAGAAACCGCAGACAAAATTCTGGAATTTATTAATCTGTCTCAAATTCCTATGTTGACAATAAACCTACTTCATGCATTACCAAAAACAGCATTGTGGAGTAGGTTAGAACAAGCAGGACGACTTGTGTCTGATGAAAATCGCGAGTCGAATATCGAGTTTCTCATGCCTTATGAACAAGTCGTTGAGATGTGGCGTCGCTGTGTGACAACTGCATATGAGCCGGAATTTCTTTATCAGCGGTATGCCTACAATATGGAGCATACCTACCCTAACCGCATAGAGGTTCCCAATAGTCCTGCTCGTGCTTCTTGGGCAAATATTAAGAAAGGTTTAACAATTATGAGCAATCTCCTGCTGCGAGTAGGTCTATTGGGTAACTATCGCAAAACTTTTTGGAACATGGCACTACCAGCATTGAAAGCTGGTAAAATCGAGCAACTGATTCACGTTGGATTGGTCGGACACCATCTGATTAAGTTTACGACCGAATGCGCCAAGAAGGAAGAATCAGCTTCTTTCTATTCCCAAAAGATACGCAAGACTGTTCACACCTGACCGAAGTTCGTGTCCTAATCTACCTGGCGACTGCTATACCTCTCGGAGTTGACATCTCCCTGCACCTAAAGGTGCAGGGAGATGTCAAGGATTTAATTTTTAATTGGTTTGACTCATTTTGGAGTTTGCTTACACACACTGAGGCGTTGGGAAAAAACAGGTATCATTAAGGCAATTAGAACGCCATCAGGTCAAAGGCGATATGACATCACGAGCTACACGGGTATATCAGCAAACAGAGGAAATGGGGCAACTATCACTTATGCCCGTGTTTCAAGCCGTGGACAAAAAGCTGATCTTGATAGACAAGTTGCAGTCCTTAAAAACCTCTACCCAGACTCAGAACTTATCACAGACATTGCTTCCGGACTCAACTTCAAAAGACCGGGACTTAAAACCCTTTTGGGACGAGTGCGTGAAGGCAATGTCGGACTTGTTGTGGTTGCCCACAAAGACAGACTCGCTCGTTTTGGGTTTGACCTCATCCAATGGCTCCTACAGCAAGACAACACAAGACTCGTGGTTCTCAACCAAGACAACCTTTCCCCAGAGCGAGAAATGGTTGAGAAACACTATCTTTTCCAAGCCAAAGATTTTTTAATTCTTTCTTAGCTTTGATTGCTTGCACCATCGCATCAAATTGATTGTTGACCAGAAGACCAGACTCCACGGTTTGAGTCATACTAATAATGCTTTGCTTTTTGGCTTCTTGTTGTTGAACAATAGCAACCACGCTAATTACAGTTGTCAACGCCGCTAGAGTCAAACCAACACCAGCGAAGATTCTAGTTCTTGTTAATTGGCGATCGCGCACCCCCACACTAGCATCAATAAACTGATTCGCATCATCATTAAACCCGCCCAAAACTTGATGAAAATTGTCATCCTTCTTCAGTTCTAAAATCTGCTCTAACTTTGAACCACTCCACAGTTCATCTTCTGGTTTCTTAATTTTCCATCGCTTAACATCTTCGTAAAGACGGTTACGCAAAGCAATACCTAGACGATTTTTCTGAATCCAGCCACGTAACTCATCCCAACAAGTCAGTAAAATTTCGTGGGTAATTTCAATTGTAGAATCAGATTTTTCCAACTTTGAGGAACTAAATAAACCCTTTTTTGAAGAATTCTCCAACAACTCAGCATTACTCACCAACAAATTCTCATTCACCAATTTTAACAACACAGCACGCTCATCATCCCCAAACTCAGATAAAAGCGCCCTTCTGCGAACAGGTTTCCACTCTATACCAAATTCAGCATTGTCACCAATCCCTACCAACTTGAGAAATATTCTCTGTACCGCCAGCTTTTCCGATGACGACAACTCTTTATAAAGATTATCTACGTGCTTTTGCAGCGCACCCGTAACACCGCCGATATTTTGATATGTACTAATATTCAAAGTCCGGTCATTGATACTACCAGTTTTGACTTCTTCTGACCATAATAAATTTAAAGTATACTCCAACAAAGGTAAATAACCCGCTTGTCCCTGAATCGAAGCAATAATTGTATCTACTAATCCTGCTTCAAAAACGACTCCGTGATGCGCTGCTGGTTGTTCGATTGCTAAACGCAACTCGTTTGGCTGCATTTCTACAATCATCGGGCGATGCTTTTGTGTTACTTCCACAAGTTGAGGAAATTCCCTTAATCTTTCAAAAAAATCAGCGCGCATTGTTGCTATAATTTTCACCTTCGGCAACTTAGCTTGACTCAATCTTATCAAACCATTGACAAATTCGTCACGCTTGCTTTCATCGCTGATAGCAAACAATTCTTCAAATTGGTCGATAAAAATCCACCAAAAATCATCAGGTTTCTTGAGTTTGTCCACTACCTGAATTAAAGTTTCTGACTTCACCTCGCGAGCCATTATCGCTTCTTTTTGCGAATACTTATTACCAAGCAAACTAGCATAAAAAGACTCAAACGGATCAGCATCTGGGGTAAATGTTAAATTAATAAATGCAGTTCCATACTTTCTTTCTAACCAGGGAATCAAACCCGCCCGCACCACAGAAGATTTTCCGCTACCGCTTGCACCCAAAAGTAAAATTAAATTGGTATGTTCTAATTCATCCACCAAAGTTGTAATAAAATTATCACGACCAAAAAATAACTCTTTATCTCTTGACTCAAATGGTTTTAAACCTTTATAAGGAGAAGTTATAATTAATTCGCGAGCGGTAATCGCCTTCTCAGAAATTTGCAAAATCTCGGTTTGATTAAAAGTGAGTACATTCCCCTCACCATGCACACTGTATAATGTGCCCTCTACATAATCACCAGAGTTGTTATAACTTCCTGAAAAATTCCCACCTATGTATCCACCTTGAATGCGCTTGTTATCATTGGTGTTTCCTACTGATTCTTGATTTTCAGGCTTTTCATTTTCTGCCATAGTCTTATTTAAATAAAGTTATTTAACAGGAAAAAAGTCAATGACCGCATTCAACAAAAGTGTATTATGGCTTAATCACAGAAACCTCGCGGGATGTGGGAAGCTCAGAGTCTTTAGACCTGAGAGGGAAACGGCACGTAGCGCAGCGGTTCCTTTTAGGAACTGGGATTTTAATCCCCGTGGCATTTTCAGAACGAATAACCATAACCGTCTTTTTTATGAATGTGCTTACAGTGCTTGTGACCAATGCCTTGAACTAATCCTTCTTTCGTTGAGACGTTAAAACTACCCGTTGCGCGAGTCGCAATCCTGCCAACGTACACACCGACCTTTTTTCCTGTGGTCACAATTGCTTTTATAATGTCCCCAGTCTGAAAGCCAAAGTGAAACTTAGTTCTTGAACAATGGCGAACAGGGAAACCGTATTTATTAGTACCGCATTGTTGCCGTGTACCGTGTCCATTGGCTGTAATCATTAGCGGTTTGACACCTTTGATATTAAGAATCGGTGTTGAGCGTCCCACACATGCAGCATCTAACCAATGGGATTTTTGAAGATGTTGCCGACTACGGTTAAACTTTGGCTAGAAGCCCAGTGTCTTTAGACCTGGGTTGTTGACCTTTAGTTTTCTGCCAATCATCCAGCGCACCCATAACAAAGCTAGCTGCGGGATGATTCAGAAATTGCTCAAAAGCTGAAACACCACCCGTTTTTAAAGCGCTAAGTATCCTTGCTGCTAAAGTCGGATTATTTTCAACCGCGATTATAGTTTCGTTGGCAATTTGCACCTTTCCAGCAAACGTATCTGTAGAATAACTCTTGGATAATTGTTCTAGTAATTTCTGAATTTCAGCAGCAGATTCAGCGAGATTTTTTTCTTCTCCTGAAGCATTGTAATTCCCCTCAATATAATTACCAGAATTATTATAAGTACCAGAAAAATTCCCTTGTATATAACCGCCTTGAATGCGTCTGTTATCGTTGTTACCACCTGTCATATTTGCTCTTTTCTCCCTTGATTTAAGTGGAAATAAAGTTTTAGACTCATTTCTGATTTGAATTTTAGGTATAAAAAACTCTGATCTACTATTGAGGTCAATATTGTTACAACCAAATTCAAAAGCTTCGTTATAATTTCTCCCAGCGCCTAGAGCATCATAAAATGCTTTAGAAAAATGAATAGCAGCTTCATCTGTGATAGCACGTTCCATTCCAACAACACAGTTGATATGCTGGTAAATCGCTTCTGCTTGAGTTTTTGAATAACAAGCATTGAGCAACACACACTCAACTGTTTGTTGGGATAACTTGAAAAAATTACTTAACGACTCCGTACTCACCAATTGCGTGTATCCATTATTATCCTCCAACGCGATACCATTAGTTCCATCCCCATGACCAGAAAAATGTACAATTTGTGGAGAGTAATCCAACAGCGCGTGACGTAAATCGTCAATCCTCACAGCCAATCTAGGAATAAGTTCAAATTCTTCCCTATTTCTAGAACGCTCCAAAGCTGATTGGATTTCCCGAACCTCCGTATTTAGACGAAGCTGAGTTGTATTAATAGGATTAGCGGATAAAATCAGAATTTTCTTCATACTTCTAACCCCAAAAGAACAAGCGTTTGTAGTGTCACAGAGAATGGTGACTGCATATAAATAGTAGCTATACAAAACTACATATGCAGATAATTAAATTCCAGAGAAATTTTACTCCCTGTGGCATTGGTTATATTGTGCTTGTGCGTTAGCGTAGCTCACCGCAGGTATCGCAATTAAAATTTTTGTTTGACGTGCCAAGATTATGCTCAGAAATTTAGCTTAGTGCTACCTCAAAAAAATAGGTTAGAACTTTATATATTGATATGACACATCTATAGGAATCCGGTTTGACTTGGTGAGACCGGTGCTGCAGGAGGGTTTCCCTCGGTAGGCATCTGGCGAACCCGATAGCCGTAAGGCGTGGCGTTAGCCATAGGGTGAACTAACTCGTTCTGGGACTTTTAAAACAACCTCTAACATCTGCAAAATGTGTTAGTACAAATATGAGCTAAACATATGCATAAATTGACACAAATAGCCATCAAAATAATTACATTCATCCTCAGTTTTCTCATTCTTCTCCCTCTTACTGCTTGGGCAAACCCAGTCAAGACTGAACACGTGCAAACACACTTGGTGAGTGAAGTCAATAGTATTCAACCAGGGAAACCGTTTTGGGTGGGGTTACATTTTCAAATAAAACAAGGATGGCATACTTATTGGAAAAACCCTGGTGACTCTGGTACTGCTCCCAGTATTGCTTGGACGTTACCGCAGGGATTTTCGGCGGGAGAATTGGTGTATCCTTACCCTGAGAGACTACCTGCTAGTGGGTTGATGAATTTTGGCTACAAAGATGAGGTCATGCTGTTGAGTCAAATTACGACTCCAGGGACTGTGAATATTAAGCAGCCTATTCAACTTACTGCTAAGGCTGATTGGCTGGTATGTGAGAAAGAGTGTATTCCAGAAAATGGTACTTTTAGTCTCAGCTTACCTATCGCAACAGGTACGCCTACAGTTAACACGCGGTGGGCAAAGGAATTTGAGAAAACACGGGCTACTCTACCTCAAGATTCTCCGTGGCAAACTACCGCTCATATTCAGGGAGAAACCCTGATATTAAAGGTTAATGCACCGCAATTACAAGCAAGTCAGATTAAAGAAGTTGCGTTTTTCCCTGATCAAGATGGTATTATCAATAACCCTGCACCCCAGAA
Organism: Brasilonema octagenarum UFV-OR1; assembly: GCF_963888615.1. Taxonomy (NCBI): domain Bacteria; kingdom Bacillati; phylum Cyanobacteriota; class Cyanophyceae; order Nostocales; family Scytonemataceae; genus Brasilonema; species Brasilonema octagenarum. The sequence goes on from NZ_CAWPKW010000056.1 coordinate 21,090, forward strand.
AGCCAGCTTTGACAAAGATGGGTTAACTCTTCTACTAGAAAGAGGAAATCGCGGTGATATCAACAAAGTCAGTGGTATACTCGTACTGCAAGAAGTCCTAGATAGGCAAACTCCAACTCAAGCATTCGCGATCGCAACTCAATTAGGAGCAGCAACAACGACACAAGCTGCTACTACAGCTTCTTTACCATTATGGCAGGTTTTAGGATTAGCATTACTGGGTGGAATTGTCCTCAACCTTATGCCTTGCGTTTTCCCCGTGTTATCCCTCAAGGCATTAAACGTTCTCCAAAAATCAAATTTCAGCAAACAGGAAGTCCGTCACAGAGGAATTGTCTTTACCGCAGGAGTATTAATAAGTTTCCTATTCCTAGCGGTGATACTCCTACTATTACGTAGTTTTGGACAGCAAATTGGTTGGGGGTTTCAGTTACAGTCACCCGTATTTGTCAGTTTAATGGCGTATTTACTGTTTGCTGTTGGCTTGAGTTTGTCAGGGGTGTTTGTCTTTGGTGCTTCCTTAATGGGAATGGGACAAAGTTTAGCAGCACGTAACGGTTATGTGGGTGAATTTTTCACAGGGGTTTTTGCCACAGTCGTCGCTACACCTTGTACCGCACCATTTATGGCAACCGCTATTGGAGTTGCACTCACACAAACACCGATAGTAGCCTTAGCTATTTTTCTAGTCTTAGGTTTTGGTCTAGCTTTACCTTATCTACTCATCAGTTTTCTTCCCGGTTTACAAAAAATCTTACCTCGACCGGGTGCATGGATGGAAACTTTTGCCCAACTTCTTGCCTTCCCAATGTATGCTGCAACCGCTTGGTTAGTGTGGGTATTGTCGCAGCAAGCAGGAAGCGATGGTGTAGCCGCAGTCTTATTTGGGTTGGTACTTATAGGTTTTGCCGTTTGGTTGCATCAAAAAACTCAAATCATTTCCGGTTGGAGACGGCGCTTTGGTAGTATTGCTGCATTGGTAGTACTGGGATTTGCCCTGGCTTTGGCACAGTTACCAGGTAGCATAGCTCCCAACGTTGCCAACTCTAACACTCAACAAGCAACTTCAACTTCTCTAAATTGGCAACCTTATACTCCTGAAAGATTAACTCAAGTACGCCAGTCTGGTAAACCTGTATTTGTCAACTTTTCTGCTGCTTGGTGTATTACTTGTCTAGTAAACGAACGCGTCGCTCTTAACCAACCTGAGACTGTAAGTGCTTTCCAAGCAAAAGACGTAGCTCTCCTTAAAGCTGACTGGACAAACCGCGACACTGCAATAACCCAAGCACTAGCAGCTTTCGGGCGCAGTGGCGTACCCTTGTACCTATTATACCCAGCTAATTCTGCTACACCGCAGATTTTACCTCAGATTCTTTCTCCCCAAGAGGTGCAACAAAAGGTAAAAAGTTTGTAAATAGTAATTAGCTATTAGCTATTAACAATTCACAATTGAACTCAGAAAAACCATGAAAAATCAACTTATTGCAATTGCACTTTACTCTGCTTTTAGCCTAGCGCTGACTGCTTGCCAAAATCCCTCTACAGTGAGCCAGAATACTCCTAATGTTGCAAGCAATGCGGCTGAAGCTGCTACTCCCGTGCGCGTTGGTTCACCTGCACCAGATTTTACTGCTACTGATAGCAATGGCAAAAGTCACAGACTTAGCGACTTTAAGGGTAAAGTTGTGGTGTTGGAATGGACAAATCATCAATGTCCTTTTGTCCTAAAGCATTACAACAGCAACAATATGCAAAAATTGCAAAAAGAAACTACTGGTAAAGGTGTAGTCTGGTTATCGGTTATCTCGTCAGCTCAAGGACAACAAGGATATGTTACCGCCCAACAAGCAAATCAATTGACAAAGAGCCGCAATGCTAGCCCTACCGCTGTACTTTTAGATGCTAGTGGTGAAATTGGTCGTCTCTATCAAGCCCGCACTACACCTCATATATTTGTTATTGATAGTAGCGGTGTCTTAAAGTATGCAGGTGCTATTGACGACAAGCCTAGCACGAATGCTGCTGATATCAAATCGGCGAAAAACTATGTCATTCCTGCTGTAGACAGTGTACTCAAAGGACAGAACGTAGCTGATTCCACCACTCAGCCTTACGGTTGCTCTGTAAAATATGGTAGTTAATACCTGCATTATCCTTGGGGTGACGAAATCAATATCAAAGATTTGGTAAGTAGAACCACCAAATTAAACATAAAATGCGTGGTGTCAGAAACCCTGAGCGTAGCCGAAGGGTTTCTAGATGTTACGTTTTTTTATGTTGAGCTACTTAACACTTCTAGATAAAAACAACGACATCACTCACCTCGCCGTCGTTCATCATGAAACCACGACAGGGCTTTATGATTTATGCTGGGCAAGGAACTTTAGCCAAATCAATCTTTAGAGTCTCGACAATGGGAGCGATCGCCCATGCTGACATGGAACGTTTTCTTGCTGTTGTCAGGCAAATTATCACACAAATAAAGTAGCCATAAGTTATCTCACCCTAACCGCCCGTCCATTTTCACACTTGTACTCTCTGCCATTAACAGTCGCTGTTGTAGTCACCTCATTATCTGGTGAACTGGAGGAACAATTCATTCTAACTTCACCATTCCGAATTTCTGTTGTTTGATTAACTTCTGAAGAGTTGGAGTCACTATAACTTTCATCCTTGGCGCAAGCGGTTGTCATGATCAGCAAGGAAAAAAGTAAGCCAGGTACAATTATTTTATTAAAAAGGCATTTGGGCATTAGACTATTCCTAATTGTTATTATAAATTTCTATTTCTATTCTAAAAACTTTCACAAAGCTATCCCCAAAAAAAACGAAGAAAATCTTTCATTCTTCAGCAATGTTTTTCTATAATGATTTATATTTTTTCTATCCTGGGTATTTTATTTAACAACCTGATAGCAAGGTAAACGACCAATGACAATTCGCGCGTTTGTGACTGGTACTACTGGTTTTGTTGGTGCTAACTTGGCACGCTTGCTGCTTCAAGAAGGCTATGCAGTCCGGGCTTTAGTTCGTCCTAACAGCTCCTTGAACAATTTACAGAATTTAGATGTAGAGGTTGTCAAAGGTGACTTGAACGATCCTGATTTGTACCGGAAAATACAGGGTGCTCAGGTACTTTTTCACGTTGCGGCTCACTATTCCCTTTGGCAAGCTGACCAAGATGTACTATACCAGAATAATGTTTTGGGAACACGCAATGTGTTGGCGGCTGCTCGTCAAGCAGGTGTTGAACGCACCGTTTACACCAGTTCGGTTGCTGCTATTGGGGTTCATGAACTAGGGAAGGTAGTGGATGAAACTCATCAAAGTCCTCTTGAGGAACTAATTGGTCAGTATAAGAAGTCTAAGTATCTAGCTGAGCAGGAAGCAAAACAAGCCGTAAAACAGGGTCAAGATATCGTGATAGTCAATCCAAGCACTCCAATTGGTCCTTGGGATATAAAACCAACTCCCACTGGGGATATCATTCTCCGATTTCTGCGAAGGCAAATGCCTTTCTATTTGAATACGGGTTTGAATTTTATCGATGTGGGCGATGTGGCGAGGGGACACCTATTAGCTTTGGAAAAAGGAAAAACGGGAGAGCGTTATATCTTAGGGAACCAAAACCTTACCCTAAAAGAACTACTAGACCAACTTGCCCAAATCACAAATTTGAGCGCTCCTCAAAAATCTGTACCAGCGTGGCTACCCTTGAGTTTAGCTTGGATTGATGAACGAATTCTCGCGCCTTTAGGCAAACCGCCTTCGATTCCTTTAGATGGTGTTCGCATGGCGCATCAACCGATGTATTACGATGCTTCCAAAGCAGTCCGAGAACTAGGTTTACCTCAAACGTCAATCAAAATAGCTTTACAAGACGCCGTAAATTGGTTTGTAGCAGAGAAATACGTTGAGGTAGCATAAAATTAGAGACTTTTGGGATTATTATCATAACGATGCAAAATTGTCATCGGGCATTTTGCTCATGGGTTCAATGCAGACTGCTGCTGGCTAGAGTTTATTTGATAGTGGTGTAGAGGACAATTATGGGAATTCATTTACAACAAGCTATTGAAATAGGTAAGTACATAGTGACTCAACGTGTGTTGGGTCGCAAACGGTTCCCTCTGGTTCTGATGTTGGAACCTTTATTCCGGTGTAATTTGGCTTGCCCAGGTTGTGGCAAAATCCAGCATCCTAAAGAAATACTCAAGCAACACTTAACTCCCGAACAATGCTTTGCTGCAGTGGATGAGTGTGGCGCACCAGTTGTCTCCATTCCTGGAGGCGAACCCCTGCTGCATCCTCAAATTGCTGAGATTGTCGAAGGTTTGATTGCACGCAAAAAGTTTATTGTCTTATGTACAAATGGCTTGTTGCTAGAAAAAAGTCTGCACAAGTTTAAACCTTCCCCATATCTGACCTTCAGTGTGCATTTAGACGGGACGAAGGAGTGGCACGATCATTGTGTCGATCGCAAAGGTGTCTTTGATACTGCAATTAGCGCGATTCGTGCGGCAAAAGCAAAAGGATTTCGTGTCGGGACAAACACTACGGTTTTTGACGGTAGTGATCCCAAAGAATTGCAGGACTTGTTTGATTTGCTCACCACCTTGGGTGTTGATGGGATGACGATCTCCCCTGGCTATAGTTACGAATGGGCACCGGATCAAGATCATTTTCTCAAACGCGAACAAACACGGGCACTTTTCCGGCAAATTTTTGCTCCCTACAAAGCAGGCAAGAAAAACTGGGATTTTATTAATAGCCCATTGTTTTTAGATTTTCTCATTGGTGAGAAAGACTACGATTGTACTCCTTGGGGTAGTCCCAGCTATAGTGTTCTTGGTTGGCAAAAGCCTTGTTATCTTCTAAATGAAGGTCACTACAAAACTTTCCAAGAACTATTAGATAAAACCGACTGGAGTCAATACGGTCAGGCTAGTAAAAATCCCAAGTGTGCAGATTGCATGGTACATTGCGGTTATGAACCCACCGCTGCAATGGATGCGATGCAGCCAACAAATATCGGGCGATCGGTTAAGGCGCTTTTGGGTATGGGGAACTAGTGCTGGATCAACCCAAAATTGCCAGGTTAAGGCAAGCAGGGGGGAGACTAAGAATTTTTTCACCTCATCAACCCGTTAAAGTTGCTTTGGTGAAGTACTAGTCTGAGAATACATTTCCCATCAGCCACCACAAATGATTACTCTGTTGGAATTTGCGTTCCTTCTTTTGGACACGCTGTTTTCTGGCGTAGTGGTCATTTGTGGATTTCGGTTAAAGTCAACATCATAAAAGTTAAAAAATCAATACATTTTATATATTTAACGCAAACAACTGGTGATGATACTATTGACCACGGTGTTTTCTATCCACTAGGAGAAAAAATGAGTAATAAAAATAACCTCCTTCGCAATGTTTTGGTTGGTGCAGGTGTTGCTGCTGTTGGTGCAATTGGAACTAAAGCAGCAGTAGATTATTTTCGTAACCGGGGACAAGAAGAAGTCGTTGATGAAAACCAACCAGATGCTGAACCAACATCTTCAAAAGAAGTTGCTTATGCAACTGTAGAACAAAACTCTGTTCAAGAGTTCCTTGATAGAAGCTTTGGTAATCCTGGTCGTTATGTCCCCAACCGTCCGCCTAAGGTATTTGATTATCAAGGCAAACAATATATGGTGATTTGGGCATACGACAATCAGCAGAAAAAAAATCAAATGTTGGCTTTCATGTATACAGATCAAGGTCGTAAAATGATTGCCAGTGTTGGATATACAAATCAAAAAACTGATTACAATATCAACCTTCAAGGCACACCTTTTGCAGTGGAAGTAAATAATCAGAAACTGACATCTGGGAAGTCAGAAACTGGTGGAACAAGCGAAGTTGACTTTGTTCTAACTGCTGCTTAGTTGATAGTGATTTGATGAGAATATTTTGACTTTTCATGGTGGTTCCAACAACCACCTTTTAATTTAATTTTAGTTAAACACGTCAATCTTAGTGTTCTCGTCCGCTTAGGACTGTAAGTCCCAGGCTAACAGCCTAAGTCCATTAAAATGGACTAACAAATGCATCGCCAAAGCTTGTCTCATGGAAATGAGACGCTAGACAGTTTTTATAGCCAAAATTCTTATTTGTAAGTGCTTGTCTGTGTATGGCTACTTTTGCAGCGATTACTCCCACAGGATAGACGGGAATCAAAGGCTTTCCCCACTAGACCTCTCCAAAAATGGCTATTAAACCAATACCCCACGCTTGCACTAAAAATCATTTTTGGAGAAATCTACTTCCTAAGTAGTGGTTGCTTGCTGAATCGAACCGCCAATCTCCTTGCGAAGACAAATATGTCAGGATCATAAATGTTTATTTCAGGGAATTGGATCAGCTTTGGCAAAATTTCTGGATTGCTAATCTCACCCAAAGCTTCTGCCGCCTTCTTTCTCACGTCCGAGTGTGAGTCATTGAGGGCAGCAATTAAAGTTTCCACTGCTTGAAGTTCATCACTGTCTTGCTCGTCGTATTGGATATAAATTTCTTTCCCATCAGCACCAAGGATTGTTATGATTGTTTCAGACATTTATATCGTTTTTTTACGTATTTTTATTTAGGATATTCTGGAAGCAAAAGATAATATAGCCGTTGCCAGGTAGATTAGCACATGAACTCATGAAAAAATATGGAGATTACGAGACTTTCAAACTTCTTGACGAGTTAAGTATTTCTTCACTGTTAAGCGTTCCCTACGTCCTAATAGAGTTGGCTAGAGCAATAACATAAAAATTAATAAAACTTATTTTTAGTAAGCAAGTTTTTTAAGCCAGTCTACCGTTAGACGGAAATGTAGAACTTCACTCTCAAGAAAGAGCAATTCAAGTAGTGTTATTCGGTACATTTTTGTCAATAGAATAAATTTTTGCAAAAGTATGGCGCGAATCTAATGTAAAAACGCGCTAGGCAAGGGCGTATATTGATCTATGTTGCCTTGAAATTTTTGCAAGGCGTTTTATCTAAGTCACGCAGGAGAGGAATAGTATGGACTCGTCAAAAAACACTGAAGAATCAGCAAAGAACACTGCCGAATCAGCAAAGGAAACTGCACAATCAGCGAAAGAAACTGCGCAATCAGCAGCCAAGGATACTGCAGAATCTGTAAAAAATACTGCACAATCAGCGAAAGAAACTGCGCAATCAGCAGCCAAGGACACTACAGAATCAGTCAAGCAAACCGCACAATCAGCTAAGGATAATGTTGAATCAGCAGCGAAGAACACTGTTGAATCAGCGAAAAATGCTGTGGATAATCTACTGGGCGATATCATTCCAGAACAGCCACCAATTGAGCCAGTGTCTGATGCTCATGTCCTTAAGTCTCGTCTGGAATGGGGTGAACCTGCTTTGACAATTCTAGACGTGCGCGATCGCAATACCTACAACCAAGGTCACATCATGGGCGCAATGCCTTTTCCAGTTGATACATTGGTAGATCGAGCCAAATCATCTTTGGATAAAGCCCGTGATATCTATGTTTACGGTGATAGCGATGAACAAGCTTCTCAAGCTGCACAATCATTGAAAAGTGCAGGCTTTGAACACGTCTCCCAACTCAAAGGTGGTCTGGCGGCTTGGAAGGAAATTGGCGGTCCTACAGAGGGTATTGTAGAATCACAAACTCCGGCTGGTGCAGATGACTACAATGTTGTTGATCGTTTGAAAGATCACGCAGAAAAACAGCAATAAAGATGTTTACTCATTAGTATGTTTGTCCTTCGTTATTGACTTTTGACCTAACGGTAAAGTCACTTGTTTGCGCCAGCGTTACCTTTAAAGCAGTACTGGCGCAGACAAGGCACAAATGTGATTAATGTTCAAACAAATCCTTGAATTGCAACAAATCCAAAGAAACTATTGTCGGTAAACATCGAAAGCATTCTTCAGCAAGTTCTAAGCGTTCTTCTCGTTTGAGCATATCAACGAGTTTCTGCTGTACACTGACTAGGTAACGTACATCGTTGGCGGCGTAACTCAGTTGTGCATCAGATAAATTAGCAGCGTTTCCCCAGTCAGAACTTTGAGCGCTTTTATCCAACTCCACCCGTTCCAACTCTTGCACTACATCCTTGAGTCCATGACGTTGTGTGTAGGTACGAGCTAACTTACTGGCAATCTTAGTACAGAAAACAGGATTAACGTGAATGCCCAAATTGTAACGCAGCGTGTCAATGTCAAAGCGCGCAAAGTGAAAGACCTTAAGGATATTCGCGGCTTCTAAGAGTTTTTTTAAGTTGGGAGCATCAGTTTGACCTTTTGCAATACGAATTGCACTCACTTTACCTTCACTGTTGCACAGCTGAACCAGACACAGGCGATCGCGTTGTGGTAACAATCCCATTGTTTCGGTATCTACAGCAATAACATCAGCCTGTAGATAGTGGGAGAGTGCATCATCACTAAGGTCGCGATCGCAAACCTGAAAATCTTCCATGAATGAGATTTCGTTTGGTTAAATACCTATATTATCTATATTCATGGCTTCTTGAGGAGCTTCTAACCTCCTCCTATTCCAGGTTATAGAACTTTGACCATTTTGAATAGTGAGCGCTTAAACACTCACTATGAACAGACTTTTCTCATTATCTAGTACTACGAAGGAAAATTTGCGTAAGATAAACTTTACCTTGGCTATTAGTCGCCACACCAATTCCAGTCATATTGTAATTACCTTTGATGTTAGCAAGATGTCCGGAACTGTGAAGCCAACCAGTTACAGCTTCCTCAGCGGGATCGCTGTATCCTAAGTTAAAGGCAAGGTTTTCTCCTGCACTTCTACAGCGAATAGGAATAGCACCAACCCTCCTTCTAAATCCCTGATGACTAAACGGAACTTTAACGTTAGCCATGCTTAAACTGTGAAGTCTTGCTTGCCGCGATATTTTGGCATTTAGCACCAGCTTTGGCAAACCCTTAGAAGCTCGATATCGATTAATTTGGTCAAAAACTGACCTTTCTAAATCAGTCGATTTAGCAGTTACAGGTGGCGTCAATCGAGGTGAGGACATTGACAATACCTGCTTCTGGTCTGATTTCTTTGGTAAGGTTTGACCTCGTATGTAAGCGGAAGACATTCCACTAGCAAGGACAAGCGTACTTAAAGCAATGCCAAAAGCAGTTTGTCGTAACATGGAGAATTATGTAGTATGTAAAGTTGTAAGACGCAGAACTTATTTTTTTGTTTCTTCATATACCCGTATACTTGTTTGTATTCAGGAAGTTAGGAAATGATGGCATATCATAACTAGAAGCGTCAAGAGTCTTTCATAACAATCATAAGAGAGCTAAGTTTTTATAAAAATGATACAGAAGTTACCGTATTTCTTTGCATAGCCATCGAGACTGTGACAGCATACATCAAACCACATTCTACGGTATCGCCCTAATCGCTGTTTCTAATCCAGCAACAGCACTCGTGAGGGTTTTAAAGACATACTGAGCGTTAAAACGTCCTTGTATATCAGGAAGTTGAGTTGTTGATTTCAAGCCACAGGGTAGGGGAATCGTAGTCACAGGACAAGCTAAAATAACAGAACGACCATCATTATATAAACTCTTTTTCCTCTTTGTCTCTTGGTTGTGTGCGGTTCATTCAATTTAGTCTTATGTCATCATCAAATCGCAAATCCTCTGAAAACCGTCTTGTCTACCGGGAATTTGGCAACGATAACTCCGCCGCCCTACAAAGACCAATGTCTGCTGCCCTAGAAAGACCAATCGAGGAACTACCCCCTCAACAGCAAAATCTGCGCGTGCAAGCTACTCGCGCCGGACGCAAAGGCAAGACTGTCACTGTCATTACTGGCTTTCAATCCAAACCAGAAACCTTACAAGCCTTACTGAAGCAATTGAAAGCTCAATGCGGTACAGGTGGTACAGTTAAAGACAACGAAATAGAAATTCAAGGCGACCATAAGCAGAAAATACTAGAGATTGTAACCAAGCTAGGTTATAAAGCTAAAATTAGCGGTGGTTAATCTGTTGTGTTTATCGAACTTCAGAAATATGTTGTTTTAGTACAGAAATGTTATGTTGGAAAAATATAAAAATCCTGCTCGTTTTGATATTAATAGGAGGAAACAATGGATTTAGTTAGGTTACTGTGTGCTATTTTTGTTCCGCCTTTAGGAGTATTTTTGCAAGTGGGTTTGGGTACAGACTTCTGGATTAATATACTTTTGACACTTTTTGGTTATATTCCTGGAATTATTCACGCTGTGTGGGTAATTGCTAGAAAATAAAAATAAACTTAACAAAGTGAGAAAAAAAAAAGAACAAAGAAAACTAGATAAATAAGCCAAAAAATTTTGGAAGTGAACATTTAGGTTTGATTGTTTAGGGTGGGCATTGCTCACCCATATTGTTTTTGTTTTGTTGTTAGGAAAAAGTCTTTTTAGTAAACGCTGCGAAAATTCATCAAAGGGTCTTTTCATAAAAGGTATTCGCCCAGTTTCGATAAATTTAACCTATAAAGTGGGTGCAAAACAATGACAGCAAGCTCTCCAAGAAAAGACCTTCACGAAGAGAACCGTTTATCTTGGAATGAAGCTACCAAGGCACATAATAGCCATAAAGGCGATCAAGCTAAGTTTTTTCGGGAGGGGGGAAGCACCCTTTTTCGAGAAGAGAAAGAACTTTTAGGAGATATTACCGGCTTATCCTTGGTTCATCTTCAGTGCAACGCAGGACAAGATACCTTGAGTTTGGCGCGACTTGGTGCTTTTGTGACTGGTGTAGATATAAGTGACGAAGCAATTACCTTTGCTCAAAAACTCTCAGAAGAATCTGGAATTCCAGCTACCTTTCATCGCGCAGATGTATTTGATTGGTTGCAAGAAACAGCAAGGCGAGGCGAGCAATTTGATATTGTCTTCTCGTCTTATGGTGCAGTTTGTTGGATATCTAATCTGAACCTTTGGGCAAAAGGAATTGCAGACGTTCTCAAATCAGGTGGACGCTTTGTTTTGGTGGATTTCCATCCTGTAGCTATGATGTTTGATGTGGATTGGAGTCACAAGTTTTCTTACTTCAGCGAAGGAAAGCATCTGACTTGGGAAGATGGAATAAGTGATTACGTAGCTTCATCCATTGCCATAACGCCCCCCCTGTAATTGAGCAATCATAAAGTGAGCAACGTCTGTGGCTGTGGCACTCATACCAGCGCTGGGAACACTCTTGGCACACGTGAAGGGGTATATATGCATTCTTTCTGTAGCTATAGCCCACGGCTAAATCAGGTGCAAGTGCAGTTGGTAAGGGCTGCTGAAAACTGCTGTGGCGCATATCTAATGGCTTGAGGATATTTTGGTTGATGTATTCGGTGAATGAAACTTTAGACAGCACTTCTACCAAGTAGCCTGCTAATGCTATCCCTACATCGCCGTAGACATACAGTTCGCCCGGTTGTCGAACTCGCTTGGGCAGGTTTTTACTCAAAAATTCCTCTAAGGATGGCAGTTGAGACTGACAGCGAGTCGCAGCCCCAATCGACCATCCTACATTAAACCCATCTGTGTGAGTCAACAGATGGGCAGAGGTAATAGGTTTAAACTGATTGTTCTGAGTGTGAAATTGCTTGAGATAGTGGTCAATATCCTCGTTTAAGTTGAGTTTGCCTTGTTCAGCTAGTTGCATTACGGCTGTGGCTGTGAACACTTTGGAAACAGATCCAAGACGGAATAGAGTTTTGTCTGGAATCACAGGTGTTTTCTGCTCTAGATTGGCATAGCCATAGCCTTTAGAGAAGAAGATTTTGCCATCTTTGACTAGAACAAACACTGCACCAGGAATATTCCCATCTTTCAATTGGAGGAAGAATTTATCAGTAAAGGCTTCTAACTCTTTAGGTTCAGTTGGACCTTGCTGCGAAATAGATACAGGTGCAGGGTTGTTTAGTTTGGTCAAGCTTTCCTGGGCAAAGCAGGGAAGTCCAGAAAAAAGAAAAACTAGGATAGACAGAATTGTCAAGCAGATAAGTTTAAAGGGAATACACACTCTTAGTTTCACTGACTACAAGTGTCATAGTGGATACATTTGTACAATAAAATTTTCATGACATTCTCATCAGTACAGGACAAAAAATTCTCAAAATATAACTTTGTTTCTGACCTTAACCAGTCAAGGATAGATTACGTATGTAAAATAAACGAAGTCAGTCTGAAGTTGTTGTGCTGCTTCAGTTATCGGTAAGTAGGAATAACTCATGCAAGACCCTAAACAACAAAGAAACCCTCGTTATTCCATGAACTTGGAACAGAGAAAAACTTGGTATTCTCCTGTCGCTGATGTCTACTATAAAGCAAGAGCACCTTATTCTCAAAAACTGATTAATCGTGCTGTGACTCTAGCTCAACTTTCTTCAGATGCAACGATTCTTGAAGTCGGCTGTGGCCCGGGGAACGCAACAGTCTGTTTTGCTCAATTGGGTTTTTCTATGATTTGTCTTAAGCCAAACCAAGATTTCTATTATTTAGCACAACGCAATTGTGCGCCATATTCAAAAGTTGAGATTTGCAATACTTCATTTGAAGAGTGGGAATTGGAAGCTAAGAAGTTCAACGCTGTTTTGTCAGCCAATGCTTTTCACTGGATACCGCCAGAGATTGGATATTCCAAAGCGGCTGAGGCATTACAAGACAACGGTAGTCTGATCTTGTTATGGAACATGACACCCGAACCTCGATACGAAGTGTACCAAGCGATTGAGGAGGTTTATCAAGCGTATGCTCCTTCACTTGCGCATTATGAAGGTGCAGAAACTCAAGCGGATATTTTGAGAAGTTTTGGACAAAACATTCTGAACTCAGGTTATTTTAGAGATTTGGTGTCTGAGCAGATAGCGTGTGAAGTTACATATAGTATCGATAATTTTCTTAATCTTCTAAGTACTCTGCGATCGCTTGATCCGCAGACAAAGGATTTGCTATTTAAAAGGTTGAGGGAAAAATTGGAGGACTTTGGAGAGAATATTCAACTCTCATATCTCTGTGCGGTTCAGATTGCCCGAAAAGACAGATGATATCAAATCCGGTAGCATCTGAATGATTAAAAAACTGTAGAAGCGCAGAGGCGCAGAGGAAGCACAAGGAAAAATAATTCCGAATCGCTTACAAAAAATGAAGAATTTCACGAACCTTACCCCTACCCTCTTGGATGTTGCACAGAGGATATGGGTGAGGTAAGGGCAGGAATTACAGTAATGAATCCAAAGCTGTTAAGGTAGTTTGCGATTTGCCAAATACTCGTACATCTGCCAGCGTGCATCCACCTCAGCTTGCGCTTCTTCCAACAGGCGCTTGGCAAGGGCAGGTTTACTCTTAGTGAGCATTTTGAAGCGATTCTCTTGGTACATCGACTGTTCTACTGATTGCTTGGGCTGACGCATATCCAATTGCAAAGGATTCTTACCCTCTTTGCGTAAGTCAGGATTATATCGATACAGCAACCAACGACCTGCTTCTACCAAAGCTTTCTGATGATTCATTGCTGTAGTCATGTTGATACCATGAGCAATGCAGTGGCTATAGGCAATAATCAGTGATGGTCCGTCATAAGCTTCTGCTTCCAGAAATGCCTTGAGAGTATGTTCATCTCGTGCACCAAGCGCTACACTTGCTACGTAAACATGACCGTATGTCATGGCAATTAGTCCCAAGTCCTTCTTACCTGCTGGCTTGCCACTCGAGGCAAACTTAGCAACTGCTGCTCGTGGAGTTGCTTTGGAAGACTGACCACCCGTGTTAGAATAAACTTCGGTATCCATGACCAAGATGTTGACATTGCGACCACTTGCAATTACATGGTCGATTCCACCAAAGTCGATGTCATATGCCCAACCGTCACCGCCGACAATCCAAACACTTTTCCTAACTAAGTAATCAGCTATTGACTTAAGATTTTGAACCGCTGATGGACGAGGCAGTGCGTTGGGCGCGTTTCCCGACTTGAAGCACCTGCCGTGCTGATGAACGCGGACATTTGTCTGTTTCATCTGCGTGTGTCCGTTTATATCTGCGGTTATAATTTGAGGTCTAAGATTTTGAACCGCCGATGGACGCTTTTGGAGGTTGACATTTGTCTGTTCTGTCTGTGTGTATCCGCGTGCGTCTGCGGTTATAATTTGAGATTTTAAACTTTCGATCGCAAAATTCTCTGCGTTCTGGTGTTCCCGCGTCTTTGCGTCTTGTTCACTCTCCAGCAGCTGATCTAACTTTTGTTTTAGCAACTTAACGTGTTCGCGTTGTTCGTAGATATCTGCTTCGGTTTTTTGCTCTTGCTTAAGGATAGATTGCACGAGGTTATCATCCCCTATTTTATCGCTGAGTTTTTGCAGAAGTTCAGCGGCAAATTCGGCGTGCTTATCTAGGGAGAGGCGGAAACCAAAGCCAAATTCAGCGTTGTCTTCAAACAAACTATTAGACCATGCAGGACCTTTTCCTTCGGCGTTCGTTGTCCAAGGAGTTGTCGGTAGGTTTCCACCGTAGATTGAAGAACAACCTGTGGCGTTGGCAATAACTGCGCGATCGCCAAACAATTGTGTCAGTAATTTTAAGTAAGGCGTCTCGCCACAACCAGCACAAGCACCAGAAAATTCAAACAATGGTTCTTGCAGTTGTTGTTGGCGAACCTGATGTAATTTCAGTTGCCGACGGTCAGGATTTGGCAAACTTAAGAAGAAATTCCAGTTTTCACGCTCTTGTTCCCGCAAAGGTAACTGCGGTTCCATATAAATCGCCTTGCGTTCTGGCAAAGATTTATTTTTGGCAGGGCAAACATCTACACAGATACCACATCCTGTACAATCTTCTGGGGCAACTTGAATTGTAAACTTCTGTTTTGCAAAGTCTTTATCTTTAGCGTTGATTGATTTAAAAGTTATTGGGGCGTTAGCTAATTCACCCGCTTCATAAGCCTTACCCCGAATCACACCATGAGGACAAACGATGACACACTTGCTGCACTGTACGCAGACATCAGGATCCCAAACAGGAATTTCTTCTGCCACATTGCGTTTTTCCCATTTTGCGGTCCCTGTGGGAAAAGTTCCATCTACAGGGAACGCACTCACGGGCAATTCATCTCCCTGCCATGCCATGATTTTGCCGAGAACTTCTCGCATAAATTCTGGTGGACTAACGGGGAGTGAGGGATAGGGAGATGGAGGAGATGGGGGTGATGGGGGAGGTGGGGGGGGTGGGGGTGATGACGGAGATGGGGATGATGAGGAAGTCATCTGTTTGATCTCTACTTCGACTTTATGCAAATTTTCCAAAGTTCTGTCTACAGCTTCTAAGTTCATGCGGACGACTTCCGCGCCTTTCTTTCCGTAAGTTTTTTCAATGGCTTGCTTGATTTTGGCGATCGCTTCTTCTTGTGGTAAGACGCCTGCTAATGCAAAGAAGCATACCTGCATGATTGTGTTAATCCGTCCTCCCATGCCACTTTCGCGAGCAACCTGATTCGCATCAATGATATAGAACTTCAGTTGCTTGCGAGTAATTTGCTGTTGTACTTCCACTGGAAGATGTTCCCAAACAGTATCAGCATCATAAGGACTGTTCAGCAGGAATGTTCCTCCAACAACAGCGGCTTTTAGGACATCAATGCGTTCTAAAAAAGTCCACTGATGACAACCAATAAAGTTGGCTTTGTCAATCAGGTAAGTTGAGCGAATTGGTTGTGGACCAAAACGCAGGTGCGACACGGTCATTGAACCAGATTTTTTGGAATCGTAAACAAAGTAACCTTGAGCGTAGTTATCAGTTTGTTCACCAATAATCTTGATTGAGTTTTTGTTTGCGCCGACTGTACCATCGGAACCCAATCCGTAGAACATTGCTCGCACGACGTTATCTGGTTCAATAGAAAAGTCGGCGTCAAATGGTAAAGACGTGTGACTAACGTCGTCGTTAATACCGATGGTAAAGTGATTTTTTGGTTTTGCCTGAGTCAAGCTTTCAAAAACTGCCTGCACCATCGCTGGGGTAAATTCTTTGGAAGAAAGACCGTAACGACCACCGATAATTCTCGGAGTAGAAATTCTTCCACTCCCCCTTTCTCTATCTAACCACTCCTCGTGAATAGCAGTGACAACATCTAAATAAAGGGGTTCACCTGCACTACCAGGTTCTTTGGTGCGATCTAGGACTGCTATTGCTTTGACACTAGCAGGTAAAACTTCTACAAAGCGTTTGACGTCAAAAGGACGGAATAGCCTAACTTTGACAACACCAACTTTTTTTCCACGGGCAATGAAGTTATCTACGGTTTCATGCACTGTTTCACAGCCGGAACCCATGATCACGATAACTTCTTCTGCATCAGGGGCACCGTGGTATTCAAAGATGCGGTAATATCGTCCTGTGAGTTCCCCGAATTTATCCATTGCTTGTTGGACAATGTCGGGACAAACGTTGTAATAGGGATTAATGCTTTCGCGGGATTGAAAGTAAACATCGGGGTTTTGGGCGGTTCCCCGCAAGACTGGATGATCTGGGGTTAAAGCGCGATCGCGATGGGCAAAGACCAGTTCCTCATCAATCAGCGCCTGAAGATCGCCGTCTTCCAGGAGTTGAACTTTTTGAATTTCATGAGAGGTGCGGAAGCCGTCAAAGAAGTGCATAAATGACACTCGTGCTTGAAGGGTGACGGCTTGAGCGATCAGAGCAAAGTCCTGACTTTCCTGTACTGAAGCGGAACACAACAAGGCAAAGCCAGTCGCACGCGCAGCCATCACGTCACTATGATCGCCAAAAATTGACAGGGCATGGGTTGCCAAAGACCGTGCTGCAACGTGAATAACGGCACTGGTGAGTTCACCTGCTATTTTGTACAGGTTGGGAATCATCAACAGTAATCCCTGGGATGATGTGAAGGTTGTCGTGAGACTACCTGTTTGCAATGCCCCATGCACCGCAGCCGCTGCCCCACCTTCACTCTGCATTGCCACCACTCTTGGAACAGTACCCCATACATTGGGACGTTCTTCACTCGACCAGGTATCTGCCCATTCACCCATTGATGATGAGGGGGTGATAGGATAAATGGCAATCACTTCATTTAGGCGGTAAGCAACACGGGCAACAGCCTCATTTCCATCTATTGTTGCAAAGGTTTTTTTCATGATTTCTCCTCTCCTCTGAGATTGCCGCCTGCTGAAATTGCGGTCATCTATTCCTACTTAGTGATGCAAGTTTCGTTTTCTTCTTGAGCGATTAGTAGTACAGATTATGAGCAGCCGAAGCCGGAGGGTGCAAGATATCAGGTATCAAATACATAATTAGCTGTTACACTGTTTAGCTCACTTCATCGAAATGTAATGAGCCTAAAACTTATGACTTGCTGGAGATAAAATAAACTGTGTAGTTGCTACCCGTGAAGTCATTTTTTAGATCAATATTTTTTCATGCTAAGTTATCTCGTTGACTGACTACATTTCGCTCTTTTTTTGAAGGAACACTAATCTTGCTTTTTTAGTATTGCATCACATCATTTTTGTTTTTTTCTGTTAATTACTGATGTACTCAAACAAAAAAGGCTCGAATCTCTAAGGATTTTAGAAAATTAAGTCTTTTTATGGGGGTATAGGTTCGAGAATTTCATCAGAACTTTTATAGGGCAAATTGGAGTATAATTAATAATACAATTAGGGTATAAAATAAATATTTCATTGAATTCACAATTATCATTACAAGCAGAAATTCTTCTCTCTGACAAAAACCAGTACAACTTGTTTCACTCTACACCTAAGAATCTGATAATTTTCAGTCCTTTGTTGGCTTATCGATGCGTTTTTAGTCTCTTGTGCAATCGCGCCAGGTAAGCCTTCCTCTGGGAGCGTCGCCCGATCACTTCACAGGTGCTGTTGCCAGGAGAGGCGCTCATGACAATTTATCACAATATGAATGAATAAGTTTTGTTAAAGATCCAAAATTTCATCTTGATTTCATAGTGGTCTGTCATTCTAGTTAAATAAAGGTTCGTGCAAACGATGAATCTGCAATCTAATTGAATAATTGATTCATTGAACAGACAAGATGAAAAAAACACTGATTTCTGCTGCGGCATTTGCTCTGGCTAGCGCAGCTTTAATTTATGCTGGCTATGCAACTACTAAAACAGATAAAAACAGGGTTTCTAATGTTAATGATGCAGCAGTCACGATCAGTTTCACAAGTTTATTATTTTTGTACACAATTAATATGAATCACCTTGCCAAATCTTCAGCTTTCGAGAATGTTGTTAACTCTCAACAAAAAAATCATAGTACATGGAAAAAATTTGCGGCTGCTGATGTTACCCAGGCAATAGGAAATGTGCCTATTGTACAACTCAGAAACATCTGCCGTGTCGGTGTTACATCAGAATGTTTCTTGAAGCTAGAAAGCTGCAATCCTGGAGGGTCAATTAAGGAGAAAAATGCGATTTACCTCGTCACGCGTGCGGAAGAGGAAGGGCTACTTGTGCCTGGTGGTACAATTATCGAATCAAGTTCGGGCAATTTCGGCGTTGGTCTTGCTATGGTAGGAGCAGCACGAGGGTATCGAGTCATTATTGTAGTCGATGCAAAAACTGCTTCACCGTTTCGACGAATGATTCAAGCATACGGTGCTGAACTTGTAGATGTACCTCTTCACGAGGCAGACGAATCAGGCTCGATGCAAAAAGCCCGAATGAAACGAGCAAAGAAGCTTGCAGCAACTATTCCTCATGCTTGGTATCCATGTCAGCATTTGAATCCTTTGAATCCGGAGGCACATTCACACTATACTGCGCGTGAGATTGAAGCCTACTTTTCTTCAGATCTCGATGCCGTAGTGGTCGGTATTAGTACTGCTGGACAAATAATGGGAATTGCTCGCTATCTTCTGCCCCGCTTTCCGCATCTGCAAGTTGTTGGCGTTGATGTGGAGGGGTCGGTCATTATGGGAACACCATCAAAACCATACAAGATGACGGGTATTGGCTTATCGTTCTTTCCACCGAATCTCGACCTTTCGCTGTTAACTCGTGCGTATGTGATACCTGAGGCGATCGCCTACTCAGTCTGTCATGCACTTGCACGTCGCGAGGGATTGCTTCTGGGTGCGTCAACTGGGGCAATTGTTGCTGGTGGCTTGCATCTTGCACGTGAACTTGGTCCTGGTGCCCGTATTCTTATGATCAATCCAGACCGAGGGGATCGATATTTGGAGACAGTGTACGATTCCAATTGGCTCTCCCATCACGGATTTGCGCTTATCGAGGGGGAGCATCTTGATCATGCAATCGCTTCACTAAGTCCCTTGTATTTCTAGTACCATCACGGATAGCGCTGAGAAATATTATGAACACCCCACCCCACATTGAAGAAGGTAAGAACGCACTTCAGGAGCGATCGCTTCTGATGCTACTCACCCAGTTTATTCCACTTTCCCTGTCCGATGTGGCTATGACCCTCGGCGATCCGCTTCAGACAGCTGCACTCAGTCGCCTTGCATTCCCGCAGGAGACGTTAGCAGGAGTAGGAATTGTCAAAGCGGTTGCTGTATTTCTGGAAAGCCCAATTATTATGATTCTTCATGCCTCAACGGCGCTTGGGAGCTATGCCATGTCTCGGCGTGCGCTTTGGCAGTTTACGGTATTTGCGGGACTCTGTCTAAGTGGTATCTTTCTTATACTCACATGGGAGCCTTTATATAACTGGCTTCTTCTTGACGTATTTGGAGTCAGCACTTTCATCGCCACACGAGGCAGAACTCCTTTTCTTTTGATGTTTCTTTGGCCGTTCGTGATTGCTTGGCGACGGTTTTTTCAAGGACTGCTTATCCGTGCTCGAAAAAGCGCTCCCGTAGGATGGGCAAGTGTTGCACGATTTATTTGGGTCATTGTAGCGCTGTCAGTGGGAGTGAGTCTCAAATGTGATGGGGCACTCCTTGCAGGTGTCACTTTGATGGGAGCAATACTCATTGAAGCGGTACTAGTCACATGGTTTTGTTCGCGTCTCGGCATTACCTCTATTCTTGACCAGCACATACACCATGAGACTACAAAGTTTCCTAAAACCTTTCGAGGTGTCACATCTTACTATCTTCCCCTTGCCTCAACAATGCTTCTTCTCTGGGGTTCGAGGGCGATACTCTTGAGTCTTGTTGCTCGATCATTCGATGGAAGTCTTGCACTCGCTGTGTGGCCCGCTGCTTGGGGATTGGTTCTTTCTATTGCGAATGGCACACGAATGGTTCAACAAGTGGTGATTTCTTCGTATGAAGAGACTTCAAAGCGGACACTTATTACCTTTGTAATTATTGTCGGTTTGGGTTTTACCTCAATACCGTTTTTTCTGGGATTTACGGACAAAGGATTCTCACTTCTTCGTCAGTTTTTCGGAGATAATCCAACTCTTGTGGAAGCAGCACGTCCGGTTGTACAAATTCTCTCGTGCTTCCCCTTTCTCCTGGCGCTCCAAAATACTTTCCAAGGACTTCTTATTCACTGGGCAAAGAACTGGTTCATTAATCTTGCAACAATCATTGCCGCATCTTTCACCTTGATAGTATGTGGAAGTCTCATTTTCGCTGGACATAGCGGAGCTACTTCAGCAGCGTATGGAATGATTGCGGGAATTATAGGTGAAATTTTGGTGCTTCTTTTCGCACTTCAACATAGATAGTGATTATTATTCTTTGAAATGTAATATTTTATTTTTTGCAAGTTCCTGACTGCAAATGAATTTTATGTGAAGTACCGCTGTCAATCCCCATCCTACTTTCGATTGAAGATGGGGACTTCCGCGAATTAGTTAAAAAACTTTTAGAAGTCGCAATTGCTACAAATTTACCTACTTTTTAGAAAAATCTGCTTCAACCATCGCTCCATTCCCAATTAAGACATTTCGCTGCTGATGGGCAGGGTTACGGTGAATGTTGTCCCAACATTAATTTCGCTTTTTACCGTAACTGTTCCGCCATGTCGCTCAACTAACTGTTTAACAATCGCCAGTCCCAATCCAGTTCCAGAAATATTGCCGACGTTACTAGCACGATAAAAGGATTCAAACAGTCGTTGTTGATCTTTTGGAGTGATACCGATCCCCTCATCCTGCACTTGAAATATCACAGCTTGCGATTGACATTGCACTCTCAGTTCAACGCTGCTGTCGGGTGCTGAGTATTTGATAGCATTAGACAGTAGATTGGTCAAAACGTGCCGCACTAAAGCTTCATTCATATAAACTGTGACACATTCATCCTCGCAATTGAAATTAATCGTGTGACCAGTGGATGTGCTGAATTTGATTTCTTCGATTAGCTTCTGGCACAAAGGCGAAATAGCTAGCCCAACAGGATGAGACGTTAGGCGATTGGCTTCAGATTTGCTCAAGGTCAAAACATCATCCAGCAGGGCAATCATGCGGCGAACTGCAGCTTGGATACGTTGAAAAAAGTCCGCTCTTTTTTCTTGAGATAGTTTGTCTTGTTCTAGCAAACGAGTGAAACCAGCAATTGTATTTAGCGGATTGCGAAATTCATGAGAAACCATTGAGATAAAGCGCGATTTTTGTTCTCTAAGTTCGCGTTCTTGCTTGAGTGCAGTCTCAAGCTGTAGTGAAAGCCGCCGCGATCGCAGCAGCATTTCAATTCGTGCCTGCAACTCTAGCTTTTCGATTGGTTTTGCAATCAGCTCATCAATACTTTGCCACAAATGCCGTGTCAATAGTTTGACATCAGAGCGGATTGTAATCAGCAAAAACGGCAGAAAAACGGGTTGCTCTTTGTGTTTTCTGGCTTGCACCCACTCCCAGAGGTGATCCAGTGCTGGACCATCAAGAATGCATAAGTCAAATGGCTCATCTAAAAGTGGCATGGCTTTTCCTGCCTGCACCAGTGAGTCTGGAACCACTACTTTGTAAGATATTCCCAGCCACTCTGCCAGCAGACGACGATTCTCAGATTGCTCTACAAAAATTAAAATTACACTCATCGCTGTTATACCTTGCTAACTGGGATACGCAAATAACGTAGTCAAGCGTAGTTAAATAGCGTTAATTGCTCGTAATTCGCTCTCTTATTGACCTTACTCGTACGTTTTCTTTTAGGTTCTAGAGTCTTGGGCTTATCCGTGCCCGTTATCGCTTCAAACACTTTGTCCCAAGTGGGAGCAAGAGCGTCTAGAAACTTCTGAGTTCTTTCTGAGATGTTGCATAAACTTCAGTGTAACCACGGTCACAGCCAATAGTCTTACCTTCTGTCTTCTTGCTGGCTTTCTCAATATCAGTCGTGTAGTGAATTTCCCACCTACCGTTGCGCTTAATCAAGCGCAGTTGGCATTTTACGGTATAGGGGAGAGTAGTAGGAATTTTTAAAGTTTTTCCGTTCTTTAAACCACCAAACCTAAGCCAAACAACGTTGCCAGAATCTATTTGAGTATCAAAAGCCTTGAGAATGATCTGATCACAAAGTTTTGGTATGTCCGCGATACCAAAACTTTGTGATCAAAGTGCAAAGGGCAGGGTGTACCATCCATTCTCGACTCTCTAGAGTGAGTTGCAGCACTCCTTTTTTAGACTGAAATGACTGATAACGTTGCCCTAAAGCTTTCATGACTTTCTCTATACAAGCTGCTTGTACCAGATGGATGTCATCGATAACGTCGTATAGTGTTGCTTCCCAAAGTTTTGTAGGCATCTGGTACTTGTCTTTACTTGCCCTTAGCTGTTTGTCAATATCAAACTTGGAAACTCCCCAAGCTTTCAATGAGCCAAACTCGTTCCATAGATCACAACGCAGTTTACCAAGTCGAAGCGCAATAGTATCAAGTTCTTCAGACTTCCATTTATTTAATTTTGCAGTGCCAACAATGGCTATTCTTGTTACGGTTATCTGATTTTTCACTTTGCGTTTCATAGTCTCGACTCACTACGATCTTTCGATTCTACTCATATTGACTCACATTGACTACGATTTTTCTCCGGAATATCAGAAATATTCTGCTCCTCTTCGATCTTCTTTTTGTAAGCGCGAAGGAAGTAAAGTTTGGAACTGAAGCAATGCATGATTGACATAAAGTCTTGCATTAATTCCTCGTGGGAAGAAAGTTTAGCGTTATTGATTACGGTGATCTTGCAGTCGTGAAGATTGCAGAACCACTCGACAAACTCAAAACCAAAACGACAGAGCCTGTCCTTGTGCCCTACGACTATCTCAGAGATTTCGTTGTTTGAGACTTCGGTCATCAGCTTGGTAAAGTTTTTCCGTTTCCAGTTCATTCCACTGGCAACATCTTTAACAACGCGGCATCCAGGATAGGTTTTACCAAGGTAATCTATTTGGCTAGTCAATTCCTCTAACTGAGTTCTGGTGCTAACGCGAGCATAGAGAACTCTTTGTTTGTCCGATGAGATTGGCGAGGTAAAAGCAGATTCAGGATATCGTCGATGACCTCCGGGTGATCTAATACATTCTATTTTCCCCAAGTCTGCCCACTCTGCGGTTGTTTTTGGGTGATAGCCAAATTGCTCGTACACTTGCTGTGGAGTCAGGTATTTCATTGTTCTGATTGAATACGGTTGACTACAATATACTCCGTTATTTTTAGATGAGGTCAATCGGCTAAACGACACAAGCTACGAATCACGGTTTGTCCTTAAGCAATTCGGGCACCCCAGTCAACACACCTCGAAGGTGTGTGAGTGGCTCGCCGACTTTGATTCCGTAGCGACTAATTTTAAATTCGCGCAGGGTTTTCTCAAAGTCGGTCATGCGCTTTTTCAAAACGCCGATCGCCCGCCGCAGTTCACCTTGCATTTCTAAGTAACGCAAAAATATAATCGTGTCTGCCAGATAGCTAATGCCAATTTCTGTAACTCGGAATTCCCCGGTAATCGTTTCAACCTCGTTGATCAGCAGCACAGCAACACCCATATTTTGCAAATACTTGCATAGCGAATGAATATGGCTAGTCAACTCTTCCCCGCGCACCGAAAGCCGATAGCCGGACACACTATCAATCATGACAATCCGCGTTTGTTTTTGCTCTACTTCCTGACGCACCAAGTTAGCAAATTCATCGGGTGTATAATACAGCGGCTCCACTTGAACAACTGAGAGTGTCCCGCGCTGCTGCATCGCATTAACTGCAATGTTAATCCCTTCTGCGCGGCGCAGCAGCGTTTCCTTTCTTTCCTCGAAAGTGTAAATGATCGAATGTTCCCCCCGTCCGGCAGCCTCTTTCATAAACTGGAGTCCCAACGTAGTTTTACCCACGCCACTCGGACCGCTGATAATGGTAATGGTGCTGCGCTCAATTCCACCGTGCAGCAACTCGTCCATTTCTGGAATCCCAGAGGGGATCACTTCAGTAGTAAAAGCTTGTCCGTAGGTTTGTGGTATTAATCGCGGGAACAGCTGCATTCCTGTACTGGTTAGGCGAATTGCATGATTGCCGTTTTGAAAGTCACTCCCCCGAAATTTAGAAATACACAGCGTGCGCTCACTGTCGCTGAAGCTTAGATTAATTACCGCATCACTCATAAACTGTAAATCATCGTCGGGTGCTTCTTCACTGCTTTCTGAGGTGAATAGAACAGTGATGTCTTGCTCGACCAAAAATCGCAGAAACGACAGCACTTGCTTACGAAACTGAAACGTATCGGTCGCAAGGTAGCGAAACTGGGTCATCGAATCAATAAAAATGCGCTGCGGCTTGAGGGCTTCTACCTGCTGTACAATTCGACGGGTTGTCGGTTCACGTTCTACCTCAGCCGGTGAGAAAATATCGTAAGTCTGAACTTCGGCGAAAAATTCCGCTGTGGGGCTGAGGTCAAGAAAAGTAATGTTTTCTAAGTCAAATCCCAGCCCAACAGCAGTTCGCCTCAGTTGTGTGACAGATTCTCCCAAGCTAATGAACAAAACCTGTTCGCCTCTTGCTGCCCCGGTTACTAAGAAATGCATTCCCAGCGTTGTTTTGCCAGCCCCAGGTCCACCCCGGATTAAGTAGGCGCGACCTGGAACATAACCACCGTGGAGAACTTCGTCTAAACCCGAAATTCCCGAAGACAAACGATTCTCGGACATTTGCGAACAGTCTTCCTTTCCTTGTTAATAAGGGCGCAATCTTAGCATAGCGTGCTCTTTCAACTGCATAGGTTTTTACTACCAATCCGGAGTCAAAAAGTTCAGGCTTATATTATTTTGATGTAAAGTATACCGTTTTTGATGCAGAATAAACACTTTGGGAAATAAAAGCTTGATCTGCTCCACTTGCATAATCACGTGCATAGACAGCGCGAACGTATCCACTATAGTACATTTATACCAAAATAAAAAACACATCAAAAATTGAGTTTCATCTTTGATATGAAAGGTTTATTTATTATTATTTTTTATGGGAAAATATACTATTATGTATTCCGTACTTTGTTTTTGCTATTAATAAATAGTCAGGCAGTTGAAGATAAGCTAATTCACATTTGTAGCAAATATTTGATTTTTTTCATCCCGTCCATTTTTACAATTATCTATGTGATGTTGCGATATTCTTTAGTTTTTATTAGTAAATAAGATACGTTCGCCCTGGAGATTCCTCTGTTTGACAAAAGCCAGTACAACCTGTTTCACCCTACACCCAAGAACCTGATAATTTTCAGCCCTTTGTTGGCTTATCGATGCGTTTTTAGTCTCTTGTGCGATACGCCAAGGGCGTCTGCGCTCCGCACAATCGCGTATGCCTACCGGACGCGGCTTGGGCGTTGCAAGAGCGTCTGGACAGAAGATGTCCGTAAGGACTCAGCGGCTCCTTTTGGGAGCATCGCCCGATCACTTCATACTCAGATCTTGCACCTTCCCCTGAGTACGCCTTGAACTAAAGTACCCTGCACCGAAGCCCTTCGGGTATCTCCTGCACGCGTACGCTACTTTGTAAGTCCCAAAGGGACACGCTTACGCGAACGCTCGATTCGTGCGCTTGCGCTTACGCAGTCGCCTGGTGCAAGATCTCAGTTTTAACCGACTGGAATGTATATTCAGTAAGCTTTAGCTTACTTGAGTTTTAAGCCAAGAAATTTATTTCTTGGCGGACCCAAAAGCTGGTGCAAGATATGAGCATAGGTACTGTTGCCAGCAGGGGTGATCCTGACTCTTTATCACAATATGAATGAAGAATTTTTGTTAAAAAGGCAAAATTTCATCTTGATTTCATAGTGACCTGTCATTCTAGTTAAATAAAGGTTCGTGCAAAGGATGAATCTGCAATCTAATTGAATAATTGATTCATTGGACAGACAAGATGAAAAAAACACTGATTTCTGCTGCGGCATTTGCTCTGACTAGCGCAGCTTTAATTTTTGCTGGCTATGCAACTGCTAAAACAGATAACAACAGGGTTTCCAATGTTAATGATGTCAATTTTCCTCCTAATAGCTGGCGGATTGTTAAACATACCTTTCGAGTACACATTCCTGAGAATAACAATGCTCTTTCCCAGCTAATTATTGATACTCCATCCTCTGTGGCTGTTAGTAATGATATTGATGTGTTGGATAATAGTGGTCAAAAAATTAACATTAATATTTCTGTCAATGGTAGAAGAATCTTAATAGATTTTCCGGAAAAAGTGATTTCTAACACCAAGCTCTTAATTGAATTTAATAAAGTCAGACAACCAACTGTTGGTCCTGCTTCTGTTTACAGCTTTTGGGCTAAAGCCGTCGGTAACGACACAGAGATTCCCGTAGGCACAGCTCAGTTTTCCACATTTTAATTTATAAATTATCACGAAATTATCACAACAGGTGTTGAATGAAGAAAATAATCATGTATGCTGTTGCATCGGCTCTGGCTACTGTAGCCTTAATTCCTGTTAACTATGCAAATGCTAGCGCGGATGATAGTCAAGATCCTCACATTGATGGAAACGTGCAATTTCCTCCTACGCGCTGGCATGTTGTTAGACATACTTTCCGAGTACATATTCCCAAAAATAGTAAGGAGATTTCTCAGATAAGTATTCAGGCACCAACTAATATAACTTTGAGTACTAGTGTTGATGACATTATTGTAGAAGATAAAAATGGTCGAAAAATTAACACTAATGTTTCTGTGAATGACAAAACTATACTATTAGCTTTTACCGAACCAGTTACTCCTGACACTCAGCTAGAAATTGACCTCAAGAATGTCAAACGACGAACAGGAGGAAATAGTTATTTTTACCGCCTCTTCGCTAAATTTGCTGGCGCTAGTACAGAAGTTCCTATAGGAGGAGCCAGTTTTCGCATTGGTTATTAACTCTATATACTAGCCAATCATAAAAAATTTTTATAGTCAAGCTAGAGTTTGATTGCATATTTGTTGAGATCAAGCCCAAAATTTCACAGTAATTTCATCCTCATATGACAGACTAGTGCAAGGTGGTTCTGTTAGCGTGGAACATTTGCTGTGTTTACCGAATAGCAAGCGACTTTAACAGAACCCAAATGCCAGCTTCAAGCCGTTACTCTAGTTCCTCAGTACTCAAGGACATTTCTAATAATGCACAGCCTTGAACCTTCCCAAAAATCTACGACACTCCGTTGTATTTCTGGAGGACTTTTGAGTCTGCTCCTATTAATTGCTCCCACAGTTGTTTTAGCCCACGGTGGAGACGGAGACGAATTTCAAGGAGGAAGTGAAACCAGTCAAAGTGGTGGATCTGTTGAAGTAGATGCCTTAACGGCTAAACAGCTAGGAATCAAAGTCGAGCCAGTAAAACGTCAGCGGCTATCTGTTGGTATTAAAACCACTGGACAGATTGAAACTTTACCCAGTCAAAAAGCGGAAGTAACTACCCCAATTTCTAAAGCGAAAGTCGTTGAGTTGTTGGTAGAACCTGGTGCAGTCGTGAAAAAAGGTCAACCCGTTGCTGTTGTAACTAGTCCTGACTTGGTGGAACTGCGGGTGAACTCCCAGGAAAAACTTGCCGAAGGTCAAGCTGACTTGCAGCAAGCACAAGCTGACTTACGGCTCGCTCAACAAAACTACGAAAAATATCAGCAAATAGCCGCAGATGAAATAGCCTCTGCACAGAGTAAGGTGACCTTTGCTCAAGAAAAGTATGATAAAGATAAGGTAGTAGCTGATGCAGGCGCTCTCCCCCGTCGCAATGCCCTCGAATCCCAAACCCAGCTGGCAGAAGCCAAAGCGGTACTGACCACAGCTTTGAGCCGCCGAGACGTAATTGATGCTGAAAATAAACTCGAACTTGCAAAATCAACAGTTCAGTTAGCAAAAAAACGTATTCAACTTAGTAATACTAATTATGAGACTCGGTTGCAACAACTGGGAAACAGCGCCAATGCTAAGGGACTGGTGACGGTGACGGCTCCCATTTCCGGTCGGGTTGCTGACAGAGAAGTTACTATTGGTCAATCATTCAATGATGTAGGTGGCAAGCTGATAACAATTGTCAATGACAGTCGGGTTTATGCCACAGCAAATATTTATGAAAAAGATTTGGGCAAGGTAAGGAGGGGTCAAAGGGTAAGTTTGAAGGTAGCTTCTGTGCCTAATCGCACATTTACTGGACGAGTTGCCGTGGTTGGGTCAGTGGTAGAAGGCGAAACGCGGGTTGTTCCTGTGAAAGCCGAAGTAGATAACCCCAGTGGAGTTCTCAAGCCGGGGATGTTTGCCGAACTCGAAGTTTTAACAGACCAAACATCAGCAGCTACCTTAGCAATTCCCAAATCTGCTGTGGTAGAGGCAAATAATAAAACAATAGTTTACGTACAAAATGGTAATGCTTTTAAGTCAACTGAAGTGACGCTAGGTCAAACCTCTGGGGATTTGGTAGAAGTCACTCAAGGTTTATCTCAGGGAAATTCAATTGTCACCCAACGTGCGCCGCAACTTTATGCACAGTCTTTGCGGGGTGGAAGTAAATCTAAAGAAGAGGAAGAAGAGCATTCGCATAAGGAAGAAGGTAATTCGCATTCACAAGAGACTAAGGCTGAAGCTCACAACTTCGGGCTACCTTTGTGGTTAATTGGAGCATTGGGAGGAACGGCAATTGCGACTGGTGCTTTCATAATAGGTAGTTCCTGGTCTAGTCGTCGTACTCGTTCCCGGATGGTAGAGATGGGTAACATTGAGTACGACGCAACTCCTTATGAAACAGAGATTCATATCGATAACCACAAGCAGCCAACCTTATCTACTTCCGCTAAACAGGATGAGGAGCGTGAAAACCCTCACCAGCCTCACTAATGGGCAATGACTATGACGAGTGCTGTTACCAAGTGGATAGTTGTTGAGGAAGGCAAAAGGAGGAGAAGTAAGTTTTGAAGATTATTGATTTTATTTTATCCTCTAAATCCCTTGTGACTCTACCTATTTAAAAATCAATATATGCTTAATTCCATAGTTAAATGGTCTATTACCCAACGTTGGCTGGTGGTTCTCGCCTCAATTTTAATTAGCTTGTGGGGCTTTCGCGTCCTAACTCAAATGCCTTTGGATGTGTTTCCCAGCTTTTCTCCGCCGCAAGTCGAAATTATGACTGAAGCCCCAGGACTTGCACCAGAAGAAGTGGAGTCGTTGGTGACTCGTCCCATAGAAAGTGCAATAAACGGAACTCCCGGACTTGAAGCGTTACGCTCCTCTTCAGCTGTAGGTCTTTCTGCTGTGAGAGCCACCTTCAGTTGGGATACGGACATTTATCGCGCCCGTCAATTGGTGACGGAACGGTTGCAACAAGCACGCAGCCTGCTACCGCAAGGGGTAGAAGATTCAGAAATTCTTCCCGTTAGTTCTGCTTTAGGATGGACTGTCAAATACGCCTTCACCTCCGAAACCACTCCGTTAATGGATGTATGGCGCATTGTCAACTGGCAGGTAAAAAACCGCCTGCTGGCTGTCCGTGGTGTCAGTAATATTGTCATATTTGGTGGGGATGAGCGTCAGTATCAAGTGCTGGTTAATCCAGCGAAGCTAAGAGCGTTTAATGTTACTCTTGATGATGTTACCAAAGCCGCAGCTGCCGCCAACGCCAATGCGCCAGGAGGATTTTTAATAACTCCTGACCAAGAGACTTTGGTTCGAGGAGTAGGGCGGATTCAATCTATTGAGCAGCTAAAAAAATCAGTTATTAAAGCCAAAAATGGCACGCCAGTGCTTCTAGAGCAAGTGGCTGATGTACAAATTGGTGCAGCACTCAAACGCGGTGATGGCAGTGCGGCGGGTAAAAAAGCAGTGATTTTGACCATCAACAAACAACCAACTGCGGATACACCATCAGTCACAAAAGCTGCTGAGGCAGCAATGGAGGAAATTAAAGCTGGTCTGCCAAAAGATGTCAAAATTACAACTACCTTTCGCCAAGAAGATTTTATTGAAGCGTCTATTAAGAATGTTGAAGAAGCCTTGCGCGATGGCACTATCATCGTTTCCGTCATCTTGATTCTGTTTTTGATGAATTGGCGCACGGTAGTTATTAGTTTAAGCGCCCTACCCGTGTCCTTGTTGCTAGGGATGATGATTCTCAACTGGACAGGACAAGGCATTAACACCATGACTTTGGGCGGACTAGTGGTAGCCATTGGTTCGGTGGTGGATGATGCAATTGTTGATATGGAAAACGTCTACCGCCGCTTACGGGAAAACCAACTCGCTGGAAATCCTGTCCCACCGTTGCAAGTTGTTTTCAATGGTTCAGTGGAAGTGCGTGTTAGCGTTCTCTTTGCCACAATTATTATTGCCGTCGTCTTCGCACCGATTTTCGCCCTCTCTGGTGTGGAAGGTCGAATTTTTACACCAATGGGTTTAGCGTATCTGCTGTCAATTGCTGCTTCCACCTTGGTAGCGCTGACGTTAACCCCAGCAATGTGCGCCCTACTGTTGGTGAATACAAGGTTACCCAGTACAGAAACTTGGGTAGAAAGACAAGCTCATCGGCTTTACCGTCCAGCTTTGAAATTTTCTATGCGTCGCCCCAAGATTGTTTTGGCAACAGCGATGGCTGGGATTGTCGCTTCAATAGTAATTCTACTTGGTTTAGGACAAGTTTTTTTACCAGAGTTTCAAGACCGCGCCCTGGTGATTGCTACTATTCTTATGCCTGGTCAATCTCTAGATGCAACCAATCAAGTGGGGTTAGCGATAGAAGAAACTCTCAAAAAAGATCCTCGGATTGAGGCTGTTCAATTCCGCTCTGGACGCGCTCAAGGCGATACTGAAGTGGCTGGTGTCAACTCTGGAGAACTGGATGTGCAATTGAGTGAAGAGGGGGCAAAAGATAGGGACAAGACTATTGAAATGATTCGCTCGGAATTTGAGAAAATTCCCGGCGTAGTACCTAATATTGGTGGTTTTATTTCTCACCGCATGGATGAAGTACTGTCCGGGGTAAGAAGTGCTATAGCTGTGAAAATCTTTGGTCTCGACTTGGAACAACTCCGTACCCTTGGCAAACAAGTGCAATCAGCTATGGGTAAAGTTCAAGGTCTAGCAGACTTGCAATTAGAACCACAAGTACCAATGAAACAGGTGCAAATTCAGTTTGACCGGGATGCTGCTGCTCGATATGGTCTGACCATCGGGGAACTATCAGAAACGATTGAAACGGCTCTCAATGGAAAAGCCGTTTCTCAAGTCTTAGACCAGCAACAAACCTTCAACATGATTGTTTGGTTGCAAGAAAGCTACCGTAACAATATAGAAATCATCCGTGATTTATTAGTTGATATACCCAACGCT
This sequence comes from Brasilonema octagenarum UFV-OR1, assembly GCF_963888615.1. Classification (NCBI taxonomy): domain Bacteria; kingdom Bacillati; phylum Cyanobacteriota; class Cyanophyceae; order Nostocales; family Scytonemataceae; genus Brasilonema; species Brasilonema octagenarum. Next base: position 52,853 of record NZ_CAWPKW010000056.1, read on the forward strand.
CAGAAAATTCCCTTAGCTCAAGTCGCAAAAATTGACTACGGTACTGGTCCCAATACCATCAACCGCGAAAATGTCTCTCGGTATATTGTTGTATCTAGTAATGTGGCTGGGCGAGATTTGGGTTCTGTAATTAAGGATATTCGGGACAAGGTTAAGCAAGAGGTGCAACTTCCCCCTGGATATTTTATTGAATACGGTGGTCAATTTGAAGCGCAAGAGGGAGCCACGAAAACTTTAATTTGGGCTGGGGGATTAGCGTTTGTTGCTATTGCAGTTTTGCTTTACTTTGCCGTCAAGTCAATTCCTGCAACCATCATGATTTTGGTGAATCTACCCTTAGCATTAATCGGTGGTGTAATTTCTGTTGCCTTGACTGGCGGTATTATCTCCGTTGCTTCGATGGTAGGATTTATTACTCTCTTTGGCGTTGCAGCACGTAACGGACTATTGTTGGTTGAGAACTACAATGCTAGGTTGGCAGAGGGACAACCTTTACGAGAAGTTTTAATGGAAGGGTCGATGGAACGCTTAGTTGCAATTTTGATGACAGCGCTAGCATCTGCTCTTGGTATGGTGCCATTGGTCATTGGTAGTGGAGCTGGAAAAGAAATCCTTCAGCCACTAGCTATTGTGGTGTTAGGTGGTTTGTTTACCTCAACTGCTTTAACTTTGCTTGTGCTTCCGGCTTGCTACATGCTGTTTCGTAAGTTTCTGGTTCCGAAAAAGACTGCACCAACACAAAATATTGAAGTTACCCAAGGTTCCACTGTATGAGGTTTTTTAAAATCATATCTTACAGAGCTGATGATCTCATATCCTTTACCGCCTCCTTATTTCTCAGTGTAAGTGAGGAATTTCTTTGCATAACAGATTTATTAAGTGAAATAACTATGACAGCATGGAAACAACTGACTATCTATGTTAGCGAGTCTGATAGTTGGCAACATCAACCCCTTCACCAAGCTCTATTAGGAATAGCTCGCAAACAGAGAATAATAGGAATGACGGTGATGCCGGCAATTTCCGGATATGGCAAGCATGGTATTTTTCGCACTATGAACGAGCTCGATCCATCTACTGAGTCTTGTGTGCTACCACTTGTTATGACAGTTATTGATAGTGAAATTGCGATTGCTGAATTTTTTTCCTTAGTCAAAGATATGCTTAAAGATAAGTTTGTCACCTGTCAGAGCATAGAAGTTTTCTCACCATTGGTAACGCTTCAAGGGCAGTAATCATGGCTCATAATCACAGTCATAGTAACGGACACGACCACGGTGGCAGTAATTACAACCGTGCTTTCATTATCAGTGTCGCGCTCAACACGGGGTTTGTCATCATTGAGGCATTTTATGGTATTATTGCCAACTCCTTGGCACTGCTTGCTGATGCAGGTCACAATCTCAGTGATGTTTTGGGTTTGCTACTCGCTTGGGGAGCAAGCATTCTCGCTCGTCGCAAACCGACAGCACGCCGCACCTACGGATTGCGTCGCTCTTCAATTTTAGCTGCGCTTTTAAACGCCGCCTTTCTCCTAGTTATTTCCGGCGGTATTGGCTGGGAAGCAATCCTACGATTTCGTGAACCCGCTCCAGTAGCAGGGGGAACGGTAATTACAGTAGCAGCTATAGGAATCGCTATTAACACGATAAGTGCTTTGATGTTCCTATCAGGGCGTAAGAGTGACTTGAACATTAGAGGCGCATTCCTACATCTAGTTGCAGATGCTGCAGTATCAGTAGGGGTTGTTCTGGCTGGCATTGCAATTATTGCCACTGGCTGGCTGTGGTTCGATCCTGCTGTGAGTTTAATTGTCACTGTAGTAATTGTAGCTGGCACCTGGCAACTGTTCCAAGAATCTCTCAACTTGGTGACAGATGCTGTACCAGCAGGTATTGAACCGCTTGCAGTTCGCACGTACTTAGCTGAACTTCCTGGTGTGAGTAGTGTTCATGACTTGCATATTTGGGCAATGAGTACCACCGAAACAGCACTCACGGCTCACTTGGTTATACCTGCAGGACATCCCGGTGATGCTTTTTTCACACGGGTAAATCGAGAACTTCACGACAATTTTGGCATTGAACACGCCACAATCCAAATAGAAACTGGAGACCCAAATTATCCATGTTCTCTTGCTCAAGAAAATGAAAATGTTGTTTAAAGGTGAGAAAATACTCTCAATTTTTATTGATCAATTTCTGAAAATTAACTAGTTGATTAAGTTTTTAATAAAAACGACAAAATAATTACAACCGTCTTCTCAGTGAATGTTGTTTTGTCGGTTGATTTTTCATCTTAATTTCATTCTGATTCCATAGAATAAAGGTTAGAGACTTAATTCTTGACTTTTATAGCTCTCTAGCACTTTCTAGTTGTGTCACTAATTTCTAGAATTGTGCTTTTGAATATCTATGACAAATTAAGATGAAATCAAGATTACCAAGTAAAAAAAACAGCATAATTCCCCGATCTATCTTGCGCACCATAGATAAATTTAAGCAGACGTTAGATCCAAATGCCGAGTCTAAAGTTATTGAAGAGTTTCGCGCTTCTCGTTATCAAACTATTTCCTCCATCCGTTTTTTGTTAATTCTGATTGTAGTTCCCCTTTTAGTCAATCAGCTTTCTAGAAATTTTGTAATCAGTCCGCTAGTTAAAAATTTTTGGAATCAAGAAAAGGTGGAGATTTTTTTAAACGCTTCTCAACAAGAAAAAGCCTTGGCTGAACTGAAAAGATTTGAGCAAGTCCTTAACTTTGAAGCTCGAATTGGTAAAATCCCAAAACTCTCTGCCGAGGTTGTACAGAACAAGCTCAAGGAAAAAGCCAATACTATAGCAGAAGAATATAAAGCTGAAAGTATTAATGCAGTGACAAATATCTTTGCCGATATACTGACAGCCATTACATTTATTGTTTTAATTTTCAAAGGACAAAAACAACTATCTATTCTCAAGTCTTTTGCTGGCGATACAACTTATAGTTTAAGTGACTCTGCCAAAGCTTTTTTAATTATTCTATCTACTGATATATTTGTTGGTTATCACTCTCCTTATGGTTGGGAAATCATTTTAGAAAGTACTTTAAAGCATTACGGATTTCCAGAAAACAAAAGTTTTATTTCTCTGTTTATTGCTACTGTCCCAGTAATAATGGATACTATTTTTAAGTATTGGATTTTTCGTTATCTTAACCGCAGTTTTCCTTCAGCCGTTGCTACCTACCGCAACATGAATGAATAATTTTTATGTCCGAAATTTTGACACAACAAATACTACAACTATGTCAACATCCAACACCCAAACAAAGACTTCAAATGCTCAATTCACAACAGATATAGTTCAGAGTTATCTGCAAGAAATTGGTCGTGTACCATTGTTAACCTATAAGGAAGAGATTTTTTATGGCAAGCAGGTGCAACAGATGATGGCGTTGCAAAAGAAAAGAGAAGCCCTGAAGAAACAACTGAACTATGAACCAACCCAAAAAGAGCTAGCTGAGTACGTTCAACTCACTGAAGCCCAATTGAAGGGAATTTTTCAGCGTGGCACATGGGCAAAGCAAAAAATGATAGAAGCGAATCTACGCTTAGTGGTTTCCATTGCCAAACGATATCAGGAGCGAAATTTAGAGTTTATGGATCTGATTCAGGAGGGAACGCTAGGTTTGCAGCGCGGTGTAGAGAAGTTTGACCCCACACGCGGCTACAAGTTCTCGACTTATGCCTACTGGTGGATTCGTCAGGCAATTACACGGGCAATTTCTCAGCAAGGACGAACTATTCGACTTCCAATTCATATTGGCGAAAAGTTGAACAAACTTAAGAAAGTGCAAACAGAACTATCTCAGAAATTGGGGCGCAGTCCCAGTGCGGGTGAAATTGCACAACAGATGGAATTAAACCCTGCCCAAATCCACGAACTTCTGATGATGAGTCGTCAACCTGTCTCGCTAGACAAACAAGTGGGCGATAACGAGGACACCGAATTGCAAAACTTTTTAACAGAAGCTCAAGGAGCGTCATCTGAAACCTACATAATTCAAGATTTCCTGTGTCAAGATATCCATACCTCACTGACAGAACTAACTCCCCAGCAGCAACAAATCCTAACTCTACGCTATGGCTTGGAGGACGGTTATGAACTCACACAGGTGCAGGTGGCTAAACAGCTCAATCTTAGCTGGCGAAGAGTTCGTTATGTAGAGCAACAAGCACTTAGTTACCTCCGTTATCGCCAAGCAAATCTACGGGAGTATATTGTCAGTTAGCTGTATCAGTAAATAATTTGCTTAACGGTTATTCTCTCTAAAAATTTAATCCAAAAAAATAGTTAACTCGCCACTTGAAAAATTTTTGATAATTTGTCAAAAAAAGATACTTAATTACCCACACTACATCGAAAGTCTAGGCTTTGAGATGGGTAATTAACTTGCTTATTTAGGTTATTGAAAAAACCGTATATAGCAACCCTTGCTCTTATGCAACAACTGAATGTAAACAAAATAGTTTTCCTCAGATTTAGTTATGAGAAAGTTTGAAGGTATTAAATACAAACGCTCTTTGAGCAAAGATATAGTCGCGTCTTTCGTTGTGTTTCTCGTTGCTCTTCCACTGTCGATGGGGATTGCGATCGCCTCAGGAGTTCCTCCGGCTCGTGGTTTGGTAACAGGAATAATTGGTGGAATAGTTGTCGGGGCTATTTCTGGTTCAGCATTGCAAGTCAGTGGACCTGCAGCTGGGCTAGCGGTTATTGTTGCGGAACTAGTTCAGAATAATGGTATCGAAATGCTCGGTTCCGTTATACTCCTGGCAGGTTTGATACAGTTGCTGGCGGGAGTATTTAAGTTTGGTAAAATATTCCGCGCCATATCTCCAGCAGTTATTTATGGAATGCTTGCAGGTATTGGCGTGTTAATTTTCGCTTCCCAATTCCATGTGATGCTTAAAGAAAAGCCACGTGCTACTGGAATTGAAAATCTAATTTCGATTCCCATATCCCTTTACCATACTTTTTTTGACTATGACAATATTAGCCATTTGATGGCTGCTGCTATTGGTGTTACTACCTTAATCGTGCTTCTGCTGTGGGATAAATTCAAGCCGCGAAGCTTGAAGCTGATACCTGGAGCATTGATTGCTGTGGTAATAGCCAGCACTCTAGCCAACTTGTTCCATCTACCAATTCCTTATGTTGATGTACCTGCAAATCTAACCGAAGTCATTCAAGTCCCAACGCCTGCCAACTTGATTCGCCTGATGAATCCACCGCTACTGATATCAGCTACGGCAATTGCCTTCATTGCCAGTGCGGAAAGCTTACTCTCAGCAGCAGCAGTGGATCGGCTGCACCAAGGCTCAAAAACAGATTTTGACCGCGAATTAGCTGCACAAGGTTTTGGTAACATGGTTTGCGGGGCGCTAGGAGTCTTACCAATGACAGGAGTGATTGTCCGTAGCTCTGTGAACGTCAAAGCAGGGGCTAAAACAAGACTGTCAGCAATACTTCATGGTGTATGGATACTTGTCTTGGTAGTTGCCGCACCTGGTTTACTAAAGATGATTCCCATGTCCAGCCTCGCTGCAATTCTGGTTGTTACAGGCTACAAGTTGGTGGAAGTAGAGAACATCCGCAAGCTCAAACAGTACGGGCGTGTGCCTGTAGTCATTTTCTTTGCAACCTTTGTTGGAATTGTAGCTGCCGATCTGCTTACGGGTGTGCTGATTGGCATTGTGCTGACCACAATAGCGCTAATTTACAAAATATCCTACCTAAATATATACTTTGAGAGGGATGAAAAAAATTGCAAAATTGATATCCACATAGAAGGAACTGCAACATTTATTCGGCTGCCAAAGATGGCTTCTGTTCTAGAGCAAATGCCAGCAGATACCGAGTTGTATGTTCACCTTGAGAATTTGGCTTATATTGACCACTCTTGCCTTGACTGGTTATCAATGTGGGCGGAGCAACAACAACAGAGAGGAAGTACAGTGATTATGCACTGGGATAGACTGGAGAAGCGCTTCCGCAGACCTTTCCAAAGCTAGTAGTCCGCCATTTTTGCAAAAATCTGCTTCAACAGTATAAAATTTCATCCGAATTTCATTCCAGTTTGTCAAACTATTAAACGATAGTGTCATTCCAGTTACTTCTGGAACTATGCTAACTCTTGAAATGAACAACGTAAGAAACAGCAGCAACGACTGCTGATGATAAGTTATACAAAATTTCTGCTCTTATCGTTGGCATTAATACAGACCTATGTATTAGTGTGACTACGCTTAGAGTTTATTGATGAACAAACTTTAAAGGTATATCTGCTCGTTATGAAAGTTCTGCTAGTTGAAGATGAGCCAGATCTAGGCGCATCGATTCAACGAAAATTGAGCAAAGAAAAATATATTGTTGACTGGATTTTAGACGGCACTGAAGCTTGGATTTGCCTGGAAAACCAATGGACGCAATATACACTGGCAATCTTTGATTGGTTGCTGCCAGGAATATCGGGTTTAGAACTCTGCAAGCGATTACGGCTTCGTGGTAACCCCTTGCCTGTACTGATGCTTACAGCTAAAGACAGTATGGCAGATAAGGTGGCTGGACTGGATGCAGGGGCTGATGATTATTTGGTCAAACCATTTGGGATGGCAGAACTGCTGGCGCGGCTGCGAGCATTGCAAAGGCGATCGCCCCAGTTTCAACCTCAGCAACTTCAAGTTGGTAGCCTTATTTTAGATTATGGTAGTGGTACGGCTTGTTATCAACAGCCCAATGGTGATAGTCAGGTCATTTCTTTAACAAAGAAAGAATTTCATCTGCTGGAATACTTCATGAAACGTCCTAACCAGATTCTTAGCCGCGAACAAATTTTGAGCCATCTTTATACGTTGAATGCGGAACGTGTTAGTAATGTGGTGGCGGCTCAAATTCGACTGTTGCGACGTAAATTGTCAGAACATGGTTGTGATGGTTTTATCGAAACCGTCCCGAGTATGGGCTATCGTTTCAATTCCAGCGATGCAAATTAGACTGTTTCGTCAGACTCGCACCTGGCTCGCTCTGTGGTATGCAGTCGTTATGGGTCTGATTTTGACTCTATGCGGTTTCGTCGTTTATGAGGTAATTGTTGATGCTTATTTAGTTTCCATCAAACGGGAACTAGAGTCTGTGACAGGCACACTGCATAATGTCATTGAACCGAATTTGAAACAACCCGGTCGCATAGAGCCGATCTTTCAGCAAGTTTTACTCAATACTTGTGTAATTGAGTCCGGTTGTCCTACCCAAACAATCTTTGGGCACAAACAACGCACCCTTGCTGAAGATGACATTATTAGTACTATCCACAGAGATAAGCAATATTACATACGTTTTATCGATAGTTCGGGACGGTTAATTGCTGTGGTTGGTTTCCTGCCTGACAAATTACCACCAACTGTGCAAACAAAAGTGTGGCAAACAGTCAAAGACCCGCAAGGCAATCGTTATAATCAAAAGTCTCTGCCGTTGCATACTCAAGATAATCAGGTTTGGGGCTATATACAGGTGGGGCGCTCTCTTAAAGAGCTTGATAATCGTCTCGCTGCTTTAAAACTGGTCTTGGCGTTGGGATTGCCCATTACAGTACTCCTCGTTGGTGGTTCTAGTTGGTGGCTGGCGGGGTTGGCGATGCGACGAATTGACAGATCATACAAACAAATGCAACAGTTTACGTCTGATGCTTCCCATGAATTGCGTACTCCTCTAACAGCAATTAATGCAACAGTAGAAACTGTACTTGATACGGAGCATTTGTCTCTTGCAGAAGCGCGAGATACCCTGGCATCTATTCAACGTCAGAATTACCGACTCGCTGAACTGGTTGGTGATTTACTGCTACTGTCTCGATTGGATCAGCAAGAGCTGACAACACAATGGGAACCTTGCTGTCTCAACATTTTGATTAATGACCTTATAGAAGAGTTTTCCGCGTTAGCAAGTGCAGCTTCTTTACAATTAACATCTTCAGTTCTATGCCATCAACCGTTGTATGTGATGGGGGATGAAGACCAACTTTTACGTCTGCTTTCTAATTTAATTGCTAATGCTATTAAATACACCAGAGCCGGTGGTTATGTCACTGTCATTCTCAAACGCAACAACGGTCATGCTGTAATTGAAGTTCAAGACACAGGCATTGGCATTGCACTTGGTGAGCAAAAGCGGATTTTTAATCGCTTTTATCGGGTGAATAGCGATCGCTCACGTACCACTGGTGGATCAGGATTAGGACTGGCGATCGCGACTGCTATTGTTCAAGCACATGGAGGTAGCCTTCATGTGCAAAGCGAAGTTGGTAAAGGTAGCACCTTCATCGTTCAATTGCCTTTAACAGTTACCCCGTTATTAAACTCAAACCGATGAAAGTCTGCTTCTAAGATACCCTTGCTTGTGGTTTGAGCTTCGACTGTATCAGCAATCCAATCACCATACCAATGCCCACAAAAGCAGTAAAGTAGAATAAACCAAGCAACCGGACAGACATTGGTGGTGCAATCCCCTCTACTTCAACTGACTGTGCCACTTTCACTGGTGTAAACTGACGCGATAATCCGCTTAGAGGAGTTAGTTCCACCTCAACTTTATGGGGTGAACCATTGTCAAAAGATAGTTTGAGAGAGGTATTGGTGCCAAAATTCTTTTTTTAGACTCTAAGTACAAATATGATAATAAATATACTCAATCAATCTAACTAGGCTCGTAGCATAATGTATGCGCCTAGAGGTTGATCTTTCTTTCAGATTTTCTGAGATTATGAGAAAAATATGAAAGACTTCAACCGAGAAACTCATGACGCAAGAAAAACACAGACCCAGTCTTAGCGAGGTTCACCGCAGTATCAAAATTCCTTCAAGCAACAGCTTTTGGCGCAAAATGCTTGCCTATGGAGGACCAGGGTATTTGGTGTCAGTTGGCTATATGGACCCAGGTAACTGGGCGACTGACATCGCTGGGGGGTCTAAATTTGGTTACACTTTGTTGACAGTCATCTTGTTGTCGAACCTCATGGCGATATTACTGCAATCGCTGTGCGTGCGTTTAGGTGTTGCGACAGGGCGAGATTTGGCGCAGGCTTGTCGGGACTATTTCAGTCCACGAATCAGCTTTTGTTTATGGGTTCTGTGTGAGATTGCTATTGCTGCGTGTGACTTAGCGGAACTACTTGGAAGTGCCATCGCACTGCAACTTTTGTTTGGTATTCCCTTAGTTTGGGGAGTCTGTATCACTGCCCTAGATGTACTTGTATTGTTATTTCTGCAAGGAAAAGGCTTTCGTTATGTAGAAGCTTTGGTAATTATGCTGATAGCAACTGTAGGCATCTGTTTCACAGCAGAAACTATTTTTTCTCGACCTGATTTTGGGGGAATACTGTTTGGATATCTACCCAAGCGAGAGATTTTACAGAACCCAGAAATGCTCTATATTGCAATCGGTATTTTAGGGGCAACAGTCATGCCTCATAACTTATATTTACACTCCTCAATTGTACAAACACGCGATTGGCAACCAACAACTGAAAAACGGTGGGAAGCGATTAAATTTGGTACGATTGATTCAACAGTAGCTTTATCGTTAGCACTGTTTATTAATTCAGCAATTTTAATTGTTTCTGCAGCCACGTTTCATGATTCTGGAAATCAGAATGTGGCAGAAATTCAAGAAGCTTACAAACTGCTTTCCCCATTGTTAGGAGTGAGTGCAGCTAGTGCTATATTTGGTATTGCTTTACTTGCTTCTGGACAAAGTTCAACGCTGACTGCTACTTTGGCTGGGCAGATTGTCATGGAAGGATTTTTGCAATTTCGTCTTCCTTCCTGGTTACGCCGTTTAGTAACCCGTTTACTTGCTATTATTCCAGCGTTGATGACAATTATTATATTCGGAGAAAATAGTACAAGCAGCTTAATAGTTCTTAGTCAAGTTATTCTCAGTTTACAGTTAGCGTTTGCAGTGATTCCATTGGTGATGTTTACGAGCAACCACCGCTTCATGGGTGAGTTTGTGAATCCGCTATGGCTCAAATTTTTAGCCTGGGGAGTTGCAATTGTCATCGTCTGCTTAAATACTTGGTTACTATTACAAAGTCTTTTGGGTTGGTTGCATCTTGTCCCTTAATTTGTTTGACTCGTATACAATAATCGTAATCGGGAATACTTCTGTGCAAATCTACCTCGTATTTCTAGCACAGAGAAAGTCAAGCCATGAACTACATTCATAAAACAATCGCAATCCTGGGAATAACGAGTGTAGTAGGTGGATTGCCTGCTGCTATCTCTGCACAAGTACCACAAAGTCGCACCCAGCAAACGAATTTTCAGGGATACTATAGCCAAGGAGTGCAAAAGTTAAATCAAGGCAACTTCAACGGAGCTATTGAGGATTTCAACTCTGTAGTACAGTTGAATCCTAGATATTATGAAGGTTATTGCCTGCGGGGGCTAGCAGAATTTCATTTAGGAAACTTGAAAGCAGCGCTGAGCGATTTTAACTCGACGTTGCGGCTAAATCCCAACCATGCGGATGCTTACAGAGGTCGGGGAACTGCTTATGCTCAACTGGGAGATTTCCAAAAAGCGATCGCCGACTTCACTCAGACAATAAAAATTGATCCAACTTCACCAGATGGCTACTACAATCTGGGACTTGCCAATTTTAAACAGGGAAATCATAAGCAAGCTGTTGTAAATTTTAACTCTGCCCTCAATAGAAATCCCAATCTAGCTGATGCTTATGGTAACCGGGGACTTGCTCAGTATGCTTTGGGAGACAACAAGAGCGCTGTTGCTGATTTAAAGCAGGCTGCAAGCTTGTTTCAACAACAAGGAAATACTCAAGGGTATCAGCAAACACAAGCCTTCCTTCAGCAGATTCAGCAGTAAGCAATGCAAAATTCAACATTGTCAAACCTGTTTTGAACAGGCTTATTGATAGGGTGGGCAAGCTTTGCTCACCCTTATTTTTAACACAAATCAGTGCAGACGGAAACAAAGTTGTGATGCGTATTGTCAAACTAGATTATTTCAGGAAAAAAATCACTTGACCTTCTGACAGTCAATGGAATAACCTGAACGCTCAAGCACGTTCTTCAAGGAAACCTATGAACAGAAAACTTATACTGAATTTGCTTTCTAGTTCCTCCATTTTTGTATCACTGATGTCTACGCTGGGAGTCATCAATCCCGCCCACGCTGCTATGACTCAGCGATTAACGCATACCAGCGATGGTCGTACCTGCATAACACATCCCCACGCTAGTTTCAAAACTCCTGTATGCATTAAAGATTCTGAAAGAAATCCGAATGCCCCGCCCGTACGTTCAACAACTCTTACTACAAACAAATCAGATCAGAACGTCGCCATGCTGAACTTTACTGAAGAGGAAAGTAATACTGCGATGCGGTTATTTACCTGCGACTGCCCGTATTGTATAAATTCTTTGCGTCAGCTGCGCGGTACTGGGAATTTGGTGTATTAGAGCGCTTGTTGCTACTTCCATCTAAGTAGCAACGGGTACATTAGCGAAGGGTTGATAAGGTTAATGCTACCGTCAAACAAGCCCTCGACAACTACCCCATCGAAAAGCCTCTGAAGTCCTGCTATAAGATGGCTTCAGAAGCTTAGACTTCTAAAAAACACATTTTTAAACCCCTATATATCAAGCAGGGCTGTTTCATCCGCTAAGGAACAAGATTTGTCAATATGATTGGCGATAAAAATTCTAAGTAAGGGTGACGAGAAAATAGCTTTTTAGCTACTCAAATTAGGAATAAAAAGTCTTGAGTACCGAGTGCTCAGTGCTGAGTTGAAAGACCACTCACAAGGGCTAGAGTATAGCCCTGTCAAGGTGACTGTAAGTAGGTGAAACCCTCATTTTTGCGTTGAATTATTTTTGCGTTTGCAATCCTCTAGTCTCTCGTTATGTCTTTTATTGTCAGTAATTCAAAATTATTGACAATGAAGAGGGGAAATGAAAAGACGCCATAAATTTCATTTGGACTGTTGTTTACGATTTTGGTTGCCATTTTTAGTTCTAGGGGAGGGTTTTGATCTCACCTTGACAGGGCTAGGGCTAGAGTATTAACCCTTAAGGGGAGAAGAGGTTAATTGACCTTGAATTTACGTAAACGACGATACAGCCCTTTAAATCCGTAAATAGAACGAACGCCATTAAACACCGTGACATCGAAGGGCAATTGAATAGTAAAAGTACTACTTTTACCTAATTCAGTTTGCACATTCAAGCTGCCGTGGTGTGCCTGAACAATAGCCTGCGCGATCGCCAACCCTAATCCAGAACCACCAGTGCTACGTGAGCGATCGCCACTCACCCGATAGAAACGGTCAAAAATCCGAGACAGTTCATGTTGTGGAATGCCAATGCCTGTATCTTGAACCTGAATCACAGCATAATGCTCATTGCGGTCTAAAATAACTGTGACCTCTCCTCCTTGAGGTGTATATTGAATTGCATTGATAATTAAGTTAGAAATCAAACGATAAAGCTGCTCAGGATTGCCTACAATATTCAAAGGTTGATGCACCTTTATAAAGGATGTCAGCTTCACCTCGACTGAAGTAGCCATCGCTGCAAACTCTTCTACTAAATCGTCAACAACATCATTAAGGCAACAAAGCTCGCGTCGCATCGGCATAGGTTGTCGATCCAAGCGAGCTAAAAGCAGCAAATCTGTCACTAAAGTCGTGAGTCGCTGATTCTGACGCTGTATAGTTTGCAGAATATCCCGCGTTTCTGTTTCATCCAGTTGCGGCATTAAAAGCGTTGACTCCACCGTCGCCTGTGTTGCAGCTAAAGGTGTTCGTAACTCGTGTGCTGCATCTGCTGTAAATTGTTGAATTTGTCTGTAGGATTGGTAAATCGGTTGCATCGCTAATCCTGCTAACCACCAACTAGCAAGACCAACTAGACCCATTGCCACTGGCAATCCCAATGCTAAAATCAATTTCACACCATCTAAATAACTATTGAAGTCTTCCAGACTTCGCCCCACTTGCATATACCCCCAATCACGATTATCTTCGGTGTGTAGCCTAAAGGATATTTGGTGGAAAAACTTGCCTTTGCTGTCTTTAACAGTTTGCCAAAGTTCCTTCTTAAAAACTGGGGATAGTTCTTGTGGATGAAAACCAGCGATAGCAGTCAAGCGTCCGGAATTATCGAAAAAGCGAACATAATAATAACCTTGGTTAATAGCGGTGAGAGTATGGCGTTTGAAAGATTGCTCTTGAATACACCTGTCTCCAACTGTGCAGATATTTGGTAGTAGCTGCTTTAAAACTGGTTCCAAGTGTCCAGGTTGCTGTAGTTTTAGTTCAACACTGTCATGCAGGGTTCCTGCAACTGATTCTATTTCTCGATCTAAGGTTATCCGATGAGCATGGGACACCGCTTGGTAAACGCCAAATCCGCACAAACCTAAGATAAGAGCCATGACGAGTGCATACCACGAAGCCAGACGAATACGAGTCAGCTTAAACAGTTTATTTTGGTTCATTGGTAAGTTTCAAACGATATCCCATGCCATGCAAAGTTTCAATGGGGTTTTCACAGCCACTCGACGCTAGCTTACGACGCAGCAAACGCATTTGAGCTGCCACTACATTGCTAGCAGGTTCTGCACTCACCTCCCAAAGCTGATTGCGAATCTGTTCTGTGGTAACAATTTGGTTCGGGTGCTTCATAAAATACTCTAGGAGCTGGAATTCTTTATTAGTTAGGGGAATGACTTGTTTTTCCCTCGTAGCATTCTGAAACACAACCGCACTATTACCATAATCTAGAGTTAGATTGCCAACTATCAGTTCTGGGGATTGAAAATGAGGAGAACGACGTTGCAGAGCACGTAACCGCGCTAGTAATTCTGCCATGCTAAATGGCTTCACCAAGTAGTCATCAGCTCCTGCATCTAGCCCAGCCACTTTATCTGCCATACTGTCTTTAGCTGTAAGTATCAGCACGGGCAGAGGATTTTTGTTGCTACGTAACCTTTTGCACAACTCCAATCCTGACATTCCTGGCAACATCCAATCGAAAATAGCTAGCGTATATTGTGTCCATCTATTTTCTAGATATGCCCATGCCTCAGTACCATCCATAACCCAGTCAACCAAGTACTTTTCTTGGTGTAAAGTTCGCTTGATAGCGGTACCCAAATCTGGTTCATCCTCGACTAACAGTACTCTCATAAAGTTAACCTATTACTTGTCAACTGGTATTTCTAAAACACTTTTGCAGTATGCTCATCCCACTGTTAGCAAACTTCATTTGTCAAATCCAAATTTTGTATAATTCACTACTTATAATAATTGAATGAACTAAAACCAGTGATGACTGTGAGAAAAACTCAATAAACCTTCTTGCCCAAACACTGTATGGGTTTAGTGAGAGGAGTTATAAAATTAACTTTTTGCAAGGAGTCTATTGAGTCAATATTTATATTGACAGATAAGTATGAAATTAGGATGAAATGCCAGCTTCTGAAAAGACGCATGGAATTTTTATCCTAAACTTGCGAGGATTGTTCATCATCTGACTATCTCTGTTCAATCGAAAAACTTGGTTTTTGAGACCTTTACTTTTGTTTACAAACAGCCTCTCAAGGTTTTAACAGTAAGAAAAACTCAATAGACCTAATTGCTATCAATCGGTAGGTGTAAGTGAGACACAGTTAGTAAAATCATGGAAACTAACTACTTGCAAAAGGTCTACTGAATTACTTTTTGTGAGTTACTTTTTATTATGATATGTAAGTATGAAATTAAGATGAAATCTTGAGCAATATAATATTTTTTATCTGTACTTAAAACAAGACCCTAGACAAATGCTAGGGTCTTGCATTCGCTCATTTACTATTAAATAAAATTTGACTTGAAGACAGTTATAGGTGTACCAAAGCCTGCTTGCTGCAAGCTTTAGTTTCTCGACTTGACAAGAGCCAATTGCTAATAGTTATAAATCAGTTAATAGTGAACAGTCAGCAAAGATGTATGGAGGCATTTAGACCCGCCATCAATGCGTTCCACGCTCTTAATGGAGGAACCGTTACCCAAGTGATGAAACTGATAACTGTTAATTATTAGCTATTAGCAGTTTTAGAAAGTAAACGTGGTACGCAGTGTACCTACGTAAACAGTGTCGTTCCTGTCATTATGTTCTGGATTGAAGATAACCAACACACCAGGCGTGACAGCAATGTTTTCAGTCAATTGCAGTCTGTACAGCGCCTCTAGATGGTAGGATGTGTCCCTGTCTTGACGACGAATACCGTTTGTTTGGACGAATTCGTTGCCAGTTGCTTTAGGTGGTTGACCAAAGATAAAACCAAGCACATTACCTTGTCTGCCAAAGTCTTTGAAAGCAACGTTAGCAGCCCAATACTCAAAGTATGCATTAGCACCATTTGCCGTACCGCCTTTAGCTTCTGCCTCACTGTAACCATACCAACCACCAAGCGTAACCTTGGGACCTAGTCTCAAGGTAGCTTCTACGCCATAGTGGTCAGCAGTCAGAGCAGCGCCACCGAAGGGATTATTAGCATACTGACTCCCTGTAGAGTTAAAGAGGTTAATGCTATTGTTAGCAACATTTCCTATATTTTGATAGGTGCGAGCATAGGTTAAACCGATATTGAATGCCTGATTAGGCTGGAAGGATATCTGACCAAGGGCTGCATATCCACCATTTAAAAAACCTGATCCATCATTAGGATTGTTAGCTCTGTCGGCTAGATAAGCCGCTGACACGGTGATAGGTCCTTTGGGATTGAAGGATAATGTTGCACCTGCACCACCCTCACCTACGCGGTAAATGGGGCTGAAACGACCGTAGCGAGAGATACTACCCCTACCAGAGCTGTTGAACTCAGGGGTAAAGGTGTTGAGATTTTCATATAATAGACCACCAAATGCATCAACCTGAACGCGTACGGCGTCGCCTAGATTAAATGCATAGTTTAGTTTGTCAATCAGAACGTCGTTGCTGTCATTTCCATCAAAACTCAGACGGGTCATATTTGTACCCGTTACGCCTGTACCATAAGGAGTGACATTCCGAGCCTGCAAACGGATTTGCAACCGGTCTGAGCCAAAGAAGCTGGAGAGCAAGTTCAGACGAACCCGGTCAGCGAAAATGGTATTAGAATTCAAGTCCTGAGCTGTTGCCGGGTTTACACCAGAGGGAACAGCCCGATTATCGCTACCAAAAATGTCAGATAGATTGAAAATCGCTTCACCAACCAGTTTTGTCGTGGTAGAGAATTGATTTGCTTCTAATTCAGCAGTACGAGCTTCTAAGGCATCAACACGACCGCGTAGAGTAGCCAATTCAGCAGAGAATTCTTCTTGTAAACGCTGCAAGGTAGCTAAGTCTTCTTTCCTGACTAAGTCAGCGGTAGCTGTTGCAATCAGTTCATTCACTCGATCCAAACAGGCGTTCAAACCAGCCGCAAACTCATAACGGGTCAAAGCGCGGTTACCACGATAGGTACCATTGGGATAACCTGCAATACAACCGTAGCGCTCTACCAGAGACTGTAATGCTTGAAATGCCCAATCTGTTGGCTGTACGTCGGAAAACTGAGAAACAGATGTTACTTGACCAATGTTGTCAGATTGTGCTGTCAACTGAGAGACGGAAGTCACCTGTTCGTTGACAGAAGAAGCCATAGCGCTATTCGCAGTGAAGAATGTGGCTGCCAGAACAACCGGACTTAGCTTCAGAACGTTCCGGAATTGTGTTGTCATAATTTTTTCTCTCTCACACCTAAATTCGGCTTAGATATGATTTGTTGTTTTTTCACATCTAAGTAAGTATTTCCAGAGTTCACTCCTATAAATTAGGTTCTCAGATCAAGATGAAATTAGGATGAAATTCTGAATTTTTGAATCAAATAAATCAGTAAGTAAGAGATGCATTTTCTAAACAATTTGTCAACTTTAATCCAAAGAAAAGTGTTAGCATACTAAGATGAAATTAGGATGAAATTCCAAATGTTTGAATCAAACAAATCAGTAAGTAAGAGATGTATTTTGTAAACGATTTGTCAACTGATATCAAATCATAAATTTTAGCATACTAATATGAAATTAAGATGAAAATTTATTTGACTCAAGAAGATTTCTAAAAATCATTGACGGTTCTACACATAAAGTTTGTCTGCGTCCAAGAGAATGCCAATTAAGGCTATACAAACAAAATCCGCATTGTCAGTAATGATTTTTAAATAAATATCCAATCAAAAGCCAGAAATTTCATCCAAATTTCATTTTTGATTTGCAGTATAGAAAACAGCAGGTTTATTCATAGCTGAATGTAGACAAAAAATAGGCTTGCTTTAGAGTACGGAAAGCCAAAACAAATCATGGAATTTGTTGAGGTTCACCATTGTTCAAGATGCCATACATAAGAAATGGCTTTTTTATGATCAAGAACCCTGGACAGCCATTTTCTTGTTGACCTGTACTTCAATCAATTCCTGAAACTTTTCGTTCGAGAGTGAAGATATGATTTATGAATCAGTAGCCAGTTGTGTTGGTCAAACACCGCTCGTTCGTTTACGTCGATTATTTCCCCAAGCAGATCTCGATATTATCGCCAAACTAGAGTTTTTGAATCCTGGTGGTAGTGTTAAAGACCGTCCAGCTAGATTCATTGTTGAAAAGGGATTGCAAGACGGTACTATCAATTCTCGAACCCACCTAGTTGAGAGTACCTCTGGTAATTTGGGTATCGCCTTAGCAATGATGGCGCGAGTTTACAAGCTTTCATTCACCTGTGTGGTTGACCCTAAAATCTCACCAACTAATTTGCAAATACTCCAGCAATTGGGCGCTAATGTCGATATGGTGACAAAGCCCGATGATCAAGGGGGCTACCTGAAGACACGGATTCAGCGTGTGCAGGAATTAGTTAAGACTATTCCTCATAGCTTGTGGATTAATCAATATGCTAACCAGCTAAACTGGCAAGCGCATTACAACGGTATTGGTGGTGAAATTATTGCCAATTTAGATGGTGGTCTTGACTGTGTGGTGATTGCAGTTAGCACTACAGGAACAATATTAGGAGTAGCTCGTCGCCTGCGCGAAAAATTTCCCAATATCCGAGTAATTGCTGTTGATGCTGTCGGGTCGGTAATCTTTGGTGCTCCTGCAGGTAAGCGCGAGCTACCTGGTATCGGCTCCAGTCGTGTTCCCGAGTTGTTAAACAAGACTGAGATTGATGAGATTGTCTATGTCGATGATTGGGAATCTATGCAAGGTTGCCGTGACCTAGTAACTCATGAAGGCATTTTTGCAGGTGGTTCGTCTGGGTCTGTTGTTGCTGCTATCAAAAAGCTTCTCCCCACTTTCCCTAAACCTTATCGTGTGTTGACAGTGTTTCCAGATCGAGGGGAGCGCTATCTTGATTTGGTCTATAACGATGACTGGGTAACGCGACTCCAGAGGCTAACAGCAGTAGTTTAATAATAGGACTTACGCACTCGTGACGAAAAATAAGGCTTTGCGATTGCTTCCCTTCGGTCGCAATGACAGAATTGCGTTATTTTTGCGTAAGTCCTGAATAAGTAAAATCCCCAGACTCAGGGAGCGCATCTACCCTCTGATAGCTCGTCATTACCGAATTTTACCTTTTTATGACTAGCCATCTTCTGCACCTTTTGTTTACTCGCTTCATTTTCTGGCATGGCGATGCTTCATGGAGGTTAGATGTTTTATGCTGGCAAATTTTTCTGACTTATTTTTAATGAATTTTAAGGGAGAACTGGCAGCTCTGGGAGTGGCGTTTTTGTGGGCACTGACTTCAGTTATCTACAGTCGCTTAGGAAAGAAAATTTTCCCGCTGGCGATGAACTTGAGCAAAGGTGCGATCGCAATTGCGATGGCTTTCCTCACCATCCTTTTGAGTGGTGAGCAACTGCTGCCAGCAATTGACTCAATCCGCTTCATACTCCTACTTCTCAGCGGTGCTGTTGGAATTGGCATTGGCGATACTGCTTATTTTGCGGCATTGAACAATTTAGGGGCAAGACGGACGCTGCTATTGAAGACATTAGGTCCACCGATGGCTGCAATTGTATCGACTATTTTTTTGCACGAACAACTGTCATATGTTGCTTGGGTTGGTATTTTGTTAATTATTTTAGGTGTGGCTTGGGTAATTAGCGAACGAGTTAAAAATGCTACTACCAATGACAAGCTGATTGTTGGTGTCAGCTTTGCTCTGTTATCAGCATTCACAGACGCAATGGGTGCAGTTTTATCCCGTGCAGCGCTGGCAGAAACAACTATTAATTCCCTGTGGAGTGCGATGGTACGGCTAGTGGGTGGGGTATTAATACTGCTGTTGTGGCTGCCGATGAAGCGAGAACCAGTCCGCGCCTCTCTAAAAGAATTGCGGTCTGGGCGGATACTGGGCATCGTTATACTGTGTGCTTTTCTGAGTACTTACTTGGGCTTTTGGCTGCAACAAATCTCTCTTAAATTCAGTCCTGCAGCCATTGCTAAGTCCCTCAATGCTACGAGTCCTCTGTTTGTCCTGCCGTTTGCTTTCTTTATTGGAGAGAAAATCAGTCTGCGGGCAATTCTGGGCGTGTTGGTGGCGATCGCTGGGATGGGGCTGTTGTTTATCTACCGCTGATTGCGGATAACGAGTATTTTCATAGCCAAAATCCTTAGAAAATTATTGACCTCCCACGGCTTTAGCGTAGCGTGGGATTCTTGAATCATAGGAGAGGAGTTCTACTGAACTTACTTTCCTACGCGCATCTTGATCGTTTACCCAACGACTGCACACCCTCTATTGAGGACGACTTGAGCGGCTTTTGATGTTTTGAATTATAGCTCTTAAGTGGGAGATGAAAAGCCTCCATTCTTGCTAACTGAAGCTCTAAGTTACGTTGAGCAACGTGGCGAGCAGTTGGAAGAGTTAAAGGAGGACTTAGGGATTATTAGCAACAGACTAATGTCCTACCAGTAAGAAAGATTTTGTAATCAAAGCAGATAATTAGCGAAGAATATTTTTTAATAGTCTAAAAAATGTTTTATTTAGCTTTTCCTAAAAAAATGAAACCCTCTTAGTTTATCAATAGTAATAGCTATGCATAAAGAAATGAAATCAAAATGAAATTTTGGATGAATGTAGTGAGAAATACATAGATAACAGTTCTATCTATAGATAGACGCGCTTTTTTCTACATAAACCCTAAAGTATCATCAGTTGTCATTGTTATATTATTGACGCTGGCAATCCCAAATTCTATGGTCAAGAAAAGTTTGTTGCTCTACTAGTTAAATGTTTTTGTTTGTGGTGTTTTGATTGAAAGCTCAATGCAACAATCAAGCAATAGTATTAATTGAGGAGTACATGACTACAACTGTAACAAGCAGTACACTTGCTGCTGTTTTTGGTATAACTTTGAGGGTCTGCTCTTACAGCAGTACACCGACAACTTTAGATCCGGTTTCTCTCCTCAAATTCGCGCTTAGTACTGGATTTACTTGTATTTGGTGCTTTCGGTATAAGTTTAATGCTAAAGCATAACCCACTTAAGCAGGAATTAACTAGCGCTCTTAGCAGCAGGTCTAGTTAATTCTAAGCTCGGCTTTGCTATGCTCAAGCACTGCTTAACCTAAAGTATTGGTTAAGCACTTCAATAACGCCAGAAGTTTTTTACCATCTTGGTCTGCTTAATGAGCCTAGTTAGATTGGATACCTTTGCCCTGTAGGCAATATGACATTCCCTAACTAGGCAGCTATTTCATGTGCAAGTTTTGCTGTTTTATTTACTTTTATAGGATGAAAAAGGCATCCTTGATAGCTTAACAAACAAGTTATCTAAACCAATAGGACAGATGTTCCGTAACAACAAAAGCTTACTACCACGTTTAAGCGCTAGCATCGGCTTACAAATGCTTCTAGCCCTGACACCCGCTTTAAGTGCTTTTACAGTTGCGATTGAGCCTATACTGGCAAGCCAACCTGCTCCGAGAAATAGGCTCACACAAGTTGAAATCCGTCTTCTACGGGATCTGATTGACGGTCACAACTTTGCAATTGAGATGTCGAAGATATGTTTGCAAAGAGCTACACTCAAAGAATTAAAATCGGTTTGTCAGCAGGTTATCACTAATCAGCAGGAAGAGATTCAAACAATGCAGTCGTGGCTTAGTGACTGGTATGGCATTACATACTCACCGACATCAAACAAGTTTAGTCAGAATGTGATAAATCAGCTAGCAGGGCTGAGTGGAGATGATTTCAACATCACATTCATGAAGACTTTAACCTCACACCACTGGGGTGCCATCATATTTGCTGGGGAAATTACTGACCGTGCTTACCATGTAGAATTTGTCAATCTAGCTGCCAATGTTGTCACTGCGCAAGTAAACGAAATCAATCAATTACGAGGCTGGCTCAAAAATATCTATAACATAGAGTATGTAGGGGCAGCTGCAGCAGGTTCAGCTGCAGATACTCCTGATTCTGAACGCAGTCTTCTTAATCCTGAGAATTATCCAAAGTAATTGAGTAGGTGGTGCAGTAGTAGTAAGTGAAAGCGCTTGTCACCTCCACTACTTATAAGAGTAAGAAATCGTCCTTACCTGGTTTAACCAAGTTTAGGCAAGTATTTTAGAGCAGAAAGACTGTAGATTAGTGAACGCCTGTACTGCATTGTTGTATAGCTTGGAGTCTTTCTGTAGTACCTCCACCAGTAGGTCTTGCTGGGGGAATTGCACAGCCTCTTGTGTTTGACTTATTCATGTTTTGGGATTTTTCTGTAGTAGGCTGACCAGTAGATTCAGTTGTAGGAGTGGATTGTTGGAGTCTGTTATTGCATTGCTGCAAGACTTGAAGTCGTGCAGCAGTAGCTCCGCCTGTAGGTCTTGCTGGGGGAATAGATTCACAAGCTTTTACAGTTGACTCACTTACGCTTCCATAGGCGGTAGAACCCGAAGATGTGTGAAGCAAAGCTATCCCTAAAGGAATTGCTAGGATAGATGTAGCGCGGATAATAAGTGTCTTCATAACCAAAATCCTCATAACATACAGTCACTCTGCCTAAATAGGGTAGGTCTGAATTCGAGCTACACCAAGTGAAATTTCTCCTTGAGATCCAGCATTCTTAGCGTAGACTCGGTATATCCAAGGTAGGCTATATCCTGCTTCGCTATTTCCTATAGTATTAACTCCATTCATCAAAATTGATAGCTTTGTCTCAGGCTCTACTGGTTGTGAGAAAGCTACCGTAGCTTTTCTGTTGTTAATAGAAACCGTCGCTGGTATTTTTTGACCTGATTGATTTTTCACCTCAATTCCTCTATTAATTTTTACCCCCTCTGGTAAATCAATTACTAGTTCTGCTAGAGGTTTTCCTACATAAACTTCAAATTCATGGGTAGCATCTACAGCAGTAGTATCACTAGGATAAGCAGTGCTATTGCCAAGATAGGAACCACTAGTATCGCCAGGTTTATCATTTGCCCAAACAGCAGGAACTGAAGATGTAATTGCTAAGGTCAATGCAGCTATGTAAATCATTTTTTTCATTTTAGTTATCCTTATGAGGTCACTTGATTAACTCTCTATTTATTAGTTTGACCGTGACTTATGAAACCAAAATGAAATTTTAGTGTTTGTTTTGAAAATAAATCTTGGGATTAATATATGCGAAATTGAGCTATACCTATGGGAATATCTTCGTCACTGCCAACAAATTTAGCCGAGAAGCGATAGATAACACTATTACCAAGAGTTGATCGTTTCACGTTTTTTAGGTCAATATCTAGCTTAGTATTGGGAGCAACTGATTCAAGAAAAGCCAATGAAACAGTTTTGCTATTGACAGAAATATTAGTGTTAATTTTCTGACCATTCTCATTCACAATATCGATATTCTTAATGTCAGCACTGATAGTTACATTGTTTGGAACGTTAATAATTAGCTGAGTGATAGCTTTACTGTTTTGGGGAATATGTAACCGGAAAGTGTATCTGATAAGCTGCCATCGCGCATAAGGAGGAAATTGCACATTTCCATCTATATGAGGCACTCTTCCATTATTCATCTTCGCAGTTGCATAATTAGCAGGAATTAAAACTGCAGCAGCTAGAGTCAATACTGCACCCGCATATATCAGTGATTTCTTCATTTTTCAATTTCTATGAATCAATTATGTCAGATGAATTTTAAGTTCATTCCAAAGAAATGAACTTGTTATTAACAAATGCATCACAATTTGGTCAAGCCAGACTTAACTATTTCCCTGCATTTACCTGTTAATCGGGGAAAGTTAGACAGCTTACTCGCCTTTAGCAGGTTCAACCTGCTGATGATGTTTTTGTCAAAGAGGTATGCTCCCTCTACTTACTAGGATGACAGGTCATGATGAAATCAAGATGAAATTCCAGCACTTATCGTCAAAGTTTATAGATTAATTAGAATGTGCAAATTGAGCGACACCTATGGGAATCTCTACGTCACTACCAACGACTTTAACCGAAAGATAGTAAACAGAGGTAGAACCAAGAGTTGGTTGTTGTACTTTGTTAAGATTTACTTGCAATTTAGTAGTGCTAGAAGTAACTGGTTTAGGAAAATCTATAATGATTCTTCTATTATTTACAGAAATATTAATTTTAATTTTTTGACCCTTATCATCCAATATATCAATATCATTACTTACAGCTACTGTGGATGGTGCGTCAATAATTAACTCGGAAAGGGCTTTACCATTTTTGGGAACGTGTATCTGAAAAGTTTGTTTAACAAGCTGCCAACCAGCAGGAGGTAATTGCATGTAATTTTCAAGATTAGCAACCTTATTATTATCTGTTTTGGCATTTGCATAGCCAGTAAAAATTGAAGCTGCGGTAGCAACACTACATACAGCAGTAGAAATCAGTGTTCTTTTCATTTGGCTGTTAAATTAGCAAACTATGTCACTTAGATTCAAATTTCTTTTTAGTGCATGAACCTTACAAAACCAGTGTAATAGGTCACTATGAAATTAAGATGAAATAACCAGCTTGGTAAAATAAATTTAAGGTGGATTTGCCATTCAACTAGAAATATTTTGTATTTTTGTTAGTAAAGTAGCCTGTCTTGATTTTGTACTATTTATTACCTTTATTCCTGGGTTATTACTAGCTGTTACTATCTGATTTGACTCGGTTTCTACATCAGGCACTTCAGAACCAGAAGCTAGGTTTTTGAGATTTTGGGCTAGGTTTCATTCTCATTTATCCTAAAAAATCAGGCTTATAGTAGTAGCATTCTGATAGAACTATAAGCCCAGAAATTGTGTGGAATAAAGCCAAGGAATTACTTTATAAATATTATTGTAAAAAATCAAGATGAAATTAAGATGAAATAAATTACTTTACTGTTATACGCGATAAGAAAACAGGCTTACAGTATAACTATAAGCCCGTCAGGATTGTGAAACATGAGGAGCATGTTTTTAATATTTATTATAGATAATGTAAATGAAATTAAGATGAAATCTCACGGTTAATCTCCTCATCAAATTAGATTGATTCTGAGAATAGCTGATTATCTCCTTTCACTCATTCTTAATATAAAACCAGACTTTCAGTCATACCAGAGTGGCATAACTAAAAAGCCTCTAATGACTATCAAAGCATAAATTGAGACGGCGAAACTTAGTATATGACCATGATGAAATCAAGATGAAATTTGAGATAACTATTGCACGTCTACCCAAAAATCAGCAGTGATGATTTTGCCATTACGATTAAACTGACCCCACATTTTATATTTTCCTGCTTGAGGAAAACTGGTGATAAAATGAATTTCTCCTGCTGGAGTGTTTTTCAATGCATGAGCATGAATGTAGTCTGCTTCTGTCAATGGTGATGACTGCTTGAGGATGACTAAATGTCCTCTTTCTCCTAAATAAGGTTTCAAATCTTTCAGTGGTTGGTTGTTAGCAGCGTCTTGTAAGTTGAAAATTAGATGAACTTCTTGTCCAGCTTTGATTGTAGGTTGAGATAATTTGAGATTAGCCTTAGTATCACCAAGAGTCTTTGTAGTAGCTAAATCAATTTTTGGTGCAGCTGGACTTTTTCCTGGAACTTGTGCTTTTAAGACCGAAACTTGTTCTGCTTTTCCTGCTACTTTGTAATCACTGAAAAGTGTGTAATTACCAGAATGGAGAAAATCAGCTTGGACTTCAAAGCGTCCATTTCCTTTGTATGTGGGATGGATGTGATTGAAAGACTGAAAATCATCACTCACGACGATTAAATGCATCAATTTTTCTTGGAAAGTATCGAAATTAGCAATTGGTCTTCCTTCTTTGTCTTTGACATCAATTGCTAAAGGTACAGGTTTTTTAGGAGTGATTTTGTCGGGGAGGGTGAGTTTCGCGGTAGCGTTCGCAGGTTCTAATTTGGAATTACTATCATGAGAATCACCCATATTATGACCTGTGTGCGGATTTTCCTCAGTCCTTGGAGTTTTGGAATCACCCATATTGTGACCTGTGTGCGGATTCGTATCTGCAACAGTACTAGCATTAGAGGTTGGTGTTTCGCCAGATTTTACTTGTGAGGCGCAAGCTTGAGTGATAAAAAGGGTTGAAGTGATAGCGAGTGCAGTGAAAAACCGCTTCATTTTTTCTCCAGGTGTGATTGCAAAATAGGGATACTTCCTTAGTGAACTTGATCTTTATCATCAGTCTGTCAGAAGAAAATGAAATTAGGATGAAATCCTACTCTGCAATGATGATAGTTATAAATACTTAGATGATCGCCTTTAATGAGCAATGACAACAGATGAGAGCGATTGCGCGGAGCAAGAGACGCACCTTGGCATATCGCTTACCTAACTAATTGAAAACAGTTTCTTATTGTGGGTTAACATACACTTCTAAAATTTGATTTACTAGGTAGGGCAGACGAGACGCCCACCCCACAATAAATTTAGTTTTTAGAGAATGCAAATTGAAGGTCTTTTAGCTTATTTACCTCCAGTTTCAGCTATTTCAACTCAGAATCTGACCTACACCAGCAGCTTGAAGTTGCTCTCGATTCGGTTTACCAGTCAGAACCAGTTTTCCATTAATGGCGATCGCTGGCACTGCATTCACTCCATACTGCTGGGCTTTCTCCTGCTCTTGTCGCAGTTCATAGACCGATACTTCACAATTAGGGCAAGTCAATTCTTGCACCAATTGAACTGTCTCATCGCAAAGAGGACAGTCAGCCGTAAAAATTTCTATTTGACGTTTCGTCATGATGTCCACCGAGAATTTTCCTTACTCATCCATTCTGAAGCCTCTAGTGAACTAGAGAGTCAACCCTTTTCTATTTTCTGAATTTGTTCTTTGACTTAACACCTAATTCTAATTAAGGTGACAGTGCTGTTTGGAAGTATTGCAATGAAATGTTAAATGAAATTCTTGCGCATATCTACTTGACTCTACAGCTGACTTGAGGGTTTAACATGACTCTAATTTATTTAACTGTTCTAAAACTTGTTACCGCCTGTGAGGAGTAGCAAATAGCATGAAATCTTTCAAGTGGCTTTTAATCGTTCTAGGAAGCACGGGAGTAATTTCTTTAGGAGCCTGTAGCAATGGACAGCAGGTAGATAATTCGGGTAGTAATCCTGCTGTCTCTTCCTCAAAAACCATGACAGGCAGTCAGGTGATTGAACCTGCTACTCAGACGGGAGAAGCTCGCATGACTCTAAACACGGAAGCTACACCTCTCAAAACCGGAAAAAGTACTTTAATGCTCAACGTTACAGATGCCAAGAATGGTAAGCCTTTAGCTGCCAAAAATATAGCAGTCGAAATGGTCATGTCTGAGCAAGAAATGAAGGCAATGGGGATGGAAGGAGTAGGAACTGCAAAAACACAAGTCAAGCCGGCATCTTCACCCGGTATGTTTGAAATTCAAACCAGCCTACCTTACGGGGGCAACTGGCAACTGAAGGTAAACCTTAAAGACATTCAGCCTACTGCCAGCGCTGTCTTTAATGTAGCCGTTAAGTAGTTGGGCTAAAGTTTCTAAAAGTCCATACTTGTAGAAACTATCTAGTACAGCGTGGCAGAAATAACTAGACAGTTAGGAATAGTTTAAAACTCTGATTTTGTAGGTATTTTTCTCCTGACTTGGTGAGTTCTGACTCCTTGCACTAGGTATAAGTTTTTGACTCTTTCATCGCCTTACACCTGGCTTTAAACTTATCGTTGTGGTTAACACGTATGACAATTTGTTAGCAATACAAGATTTTGTCAGAAAAATTTACAAAAATTCTGACTTTAGGGGTTGACTCTACAGTTAACTATAGACTTTAAGGTTGGAGCAATACATAGTAGAAATAAAGAACTATAGTTGCTGTGGTGGAACAAGTTTGTTGTGAAGCATCATCCCCGAAAAAACTGCTGAAAATTGGTGAGCTAGCAAAGCAAACCGATGTGGCAGTAGGAACAATTCGGTATTATGAAAGCTTAGGATTGCTAACACCAGTTGAAAGAAGTGAAAATGGCTACCGCTATTACGATGGCGAAGCAATCAAGCGGTTGCAATTCATCAAAAAAGCCCAATCTTTACAGTTTTCCCTCTCGGAAATTCAACAAGTGGTTGGTGTCCGCTCCCACGGCGATCCTGCTTGCCCACTCGTGAGGGGCTTACTGAAACAGAAAATAGCTGATCTTGAGAAGCAGATTTATCGCATGAAGGTGCTGAAGGAGGAGTTAGAAGCATATCAAGAGCGCTGGGCAAGCCGACCTTTAGACGACCCGTGTAGCAAAGAGCTTTGTAGCATGATTGAGGAAGTCGCTTGCCAGGATGTACCTGTCCACAACTTACGAGGAGGGTAAATGTCCGGAACTACTGACGAACATCAAAACTCTCGCATCAAACCAGAGAACGAGCAAACTCCTCTTGCTCCCCTCTCCCCCCTTGAGGAAGGAACACCGGATCAGGTCAGTAATAATGACAATGCCACCTTAATTGAGATTAAGCCTGTCAAAAAGTTGATTTTATCCGTCAAAACGGTCATGACACTTGCAGTCCTCGCGGCACTAATTGGTGGCATCTCAATAGTAACAAAGCAGTTCAAACCCTCTTCTTCTATGGCTGGGATGGAAGATATGAAAGGGATGTCAATGGAAGACATGATGCGAGTGGACGGTTCCTCTAATCCCACCCCGGTAAAGGTCGAGTCCATCAAGTCTGGTTTAATGGAGGCGAGTGTTCGTTACACAGGGACAGTGCGTCCTTACCTGGAAGTGACTGTATATCCACGAGTGGGTGGGCAGTTGACTGAATACTCTGCCTACCCAGGAAGTAAAGTAAAAGCAGGACAAGTGCTGGCTCGGCTAACTGCGACGGAACTTTCTGATGAGGTAGAGGAAGCAACAACGGAAATGGAGGCAGCCAAAGCTGAGGAGCGTGCAACCAGAGAAGAACTGGATGAGCAACGTCAAGAAATACAGCGGATGGCAGCCGAATCTACTTATTTAGATACAAGAGTACAGCGAACTGAGCAGGTTTTATTAAATTCAGGTGCGATCGCCCGCAACGACTTTGATAAACAAAAAAGTGAAGCGACAGCAGCCAAAGCATCTCTGGGTGGTGCAAAAGTTAAATTGGAACGGATGCAAGCACAGATAGCTAAAGCCCAAGCGCAGGTAGCTCAGGCTAAAGTAAAAATTCAGCGTCTTAAGGTTATAGAAAGTTACAAAATAATTACATCACCGATTACAGGTATTGTGCAGGAGCGCATGGCAGACCCTGGTGTAGTGGTACAACCTGGTATGGGGATTCTTAAAATCGGAGATTATCGCAAAGTTCGCCTCCAGGCAAATGTTGCCCAGCAAAATTTAGCAGGTGTAGAAATCGGTTCTCCTGTTGTGGCTCGTGTGATTGGCAACTCCACTAAAACCATCAAAGCAAAGGTGACAAGCATTTTCCCAAAAGCTGGGGAAGAAACTCGCACAGTTACAGTCGAGTCAGTTGTCGATAACCCTGGCGGACAGATTTTGGCAGGACAGGCAGTTCAGATGCAAATTATTACAGCTCGTAAACCAAATGCTCTTTCGGTTCCTCAAGCAGCATTGGTTGAATCTGAAGGTAAGCAAGCTGTATGGGTTTTAGCAGGTAAATCAGCTAAACGCAAATTTATCACCACAGGGTTAACCACCGGCGATCGCGTAGAGGCAACTAGCGGTTTGCAACCCGGCGATTTGGTTATTACTTCGGGACAGGAAAGACTAATTGAAAATGCATCAGTGGCAGCTATTGATGATTCTGGTCAACCAGTTGCCTCCTTAAGTAGCGCTGTACAAGGCAACACCCAAATTAAGTTAGTCAGCCCGCAAGGCAAAGCAGTATCTGGTGATAATCAACTGATTCTGGAAGTTCAAGACTCTAAAACCAAGAAGCCTGTACAAGTTGAAGGTTTAGAAGTTAGCGTCACCATGCCAATGAAAAATTCCTCTCCCATGTCTACTGATGTGGAAGTAAAACCTGATACTCAATTAGGTCGTTTTAAAGTCAATACCTATTTGGGTATGAGTGGAAAGTGGGAAGTAACTGCCAAAGTCAAAGACTCCTCACGAATTGGCAGTGGTTCTTTCACATTGGATAATCGCCCATAGGAGCTTTCCAAATGAAAATTGGCTCAATTGTGCGCTGGTCGATCCGGAACCCAGTGATTTTGTTAGCGTTGTATGTTGGCATTCTTGCCCTAGCTGTCTTGGCGCTATTTCAGCTACCAGTGCGGATGATGCCCTACCTTCAAAGTCCTCTAGTCGCTATTGTAACAATGGCTTCTGGTTCATCTCCCCAAGAAGTAGAGACTTACATCAGCAAGCCAATCGAACAGCGGATGACGGTGCTAGACGGTGTGCGCTTTGTCCGCTCTAGTTCCCAGCAAGATATGTCCCTAGTGACAGTGCAGTTTGCTTGGGGTCAAGATATGCAGCGATCGCTTGCGGCAGTGCAAAGTGTCATGAAATCGGCAGAAGGAGATATACCTCTTGATGGTTTCAATACACGCTCTTACTGGGTTCTGTCCATCGACCCCCTTAATCGTCCTGTTTTAACCTTGGCTTTGCGAGGGGAAGGATGGGACTCAGTACGTCTACGTGATTTTGCAGATAATACTCTGGTTGATCGGCTCAAACAAGTACCTGATGTTCAGGCTGTATCTATTTTTGGCGGATACCGACGGCAGCTACAAATAATTGTAGACCGAGAAAAGTTAGCAGCATACGGTCTTTCAATTTTACAGGTGCGGGATGCAATCGACCGTAACAATATTTCCAAGGGTGCTGGAGTATTAACCAAAGGCGATCACGAAATCCTAGTACGTAGTGACGAACGCGCTTTGGGCGCTCAGACAGTCTTGGATTATCCTATTTTCAATCAAGGCGATCGCATTGTTTATGTCCGAGATGTAGCTACCGTCAAAGATACTTATGAAGAACGGCGTAGTGGCTATCGCTACAATGGTTCAGCAGCGCTGGGAATTAATATTATCCAAAAGCCGGATGCTAGTTCTCCCCAGGTGATTGAGCGCGTGCGAGCCGAACTCAAGCGCATCCAGACTCAGTATTCTGGCATTGAGTTTAAAGAAGCCTACGATAATTCCCATTTGGTAGAGATCATCAAAGAAGGCACAATTGCAGAGTTGCTCATCAGCGTAGCTTTAGCTGGGCTAGTGATTTTGATTTTTTTGGAGGATTTTCGGGCAACCGCAATGGTACTAATTTCCATTCCCACCTCGTTGGCAATGTCAATTTTGCCGTTTGTGCCGATGGGAATGTCCTTGAACTCTTCGACCTTGATTGGGGTGCTGTTGGCTATTGGACGGCTAGTAGATGACTCGATTGTAGTGATTGAAGCAGTCGAGCGCAAGCTTAAACAGGGTAGAAAGCCTTTCCACGCAGCGATTGAAGGGACACAAGAAGTATTTTTGGCGATCACCGCAGCTACTGCAGTGATGGTTGCGGCATTAGCTCCGATGACTTTTGCAGGCGGACTAACAGGAATAATGTTTGTCGGTATTGTCTGGCCAATTATCTATGCCCTATTAGCTTCCCTGATTGTGTCGCTGACTTTGACACCCCTGATGGCAGCCTACTTCTTAAAACTTCACAACGAGCATGAAGAACACAAACCAATCTTACTAAAACGGCTCCTTACTCCATTTCGTAAAGGTTTTGGGTGGTTGGAAAGAAGCTATGCATCTCTACTGGATTTAGCATTAAAAAATCGGGGGATGGTTTTAGCTGTCGCAATTGCTTTCATCTACTTGGGCTACAGTTTGTACCCTTTTGTGGGTCAAGAAATGATGCCTTTGGCGGACTCTGGTCAATTTATGGCGACTGTGGAAGCTGAACCAGGAACATCCTTCGCTAAAACAGATGTCATCGCCCAGAAATTTGAGCAGATTTTATCCCAGCAGCGAGAAGTCGAGAAAATTTCTTCAGAAGTGGGGTTTGAACTCACTAGCAACAGTACTTATTTTAGTGGTTATAGTATGGGTGGGGTAAACAGCGCCTCAATGATTGTGACTCTCAAAGACCGAGGCGAAAGAACCCGCGATATCTGGCAGGTTATCGATGCGGTAGAAGCGATCGCTCGTCGTACCATTCCTGGTATCCGACGTATTGCTATGCAACCAATGGGGGTAGATGTGATGGCTACTTCCGCCGCGCCTGTGCAGTTGGCAGTTTATGGAGAGGACTTAGATATTTTACACCGCCTCGCTGACCAGGTTTTACATATTGCTGAGAAAACCTCTGGGTTGAAAATGGCTCACACAAGCTCAACAATGAGTCAACCTGAATATCAACTAAAAGTTGATCGTCGTCGCGCGATGGAATTGGGACTTAGTGTTGCAGAAGTAACTGAACAAGCTCGCTACGCTTTGCAGGGGGGATATACTCAGCAGTACTACAATCTACCTAACCGCAGGCTGAACTCCATTCTGGTGCGTTACGACCAGAAAGACCGGGGGAATGCTCAAGACTTAGCCGCCACTTACCTGACAACAAAAGACGGAAAACAAGTACCTCTTGATTCAGTTGTCACCCTTGAGCGTCGTAACGGAGCAAGCCTGATTGAACATGTCAATGGTCACCGCGTAGTCTACATCAATGGATTTTACCGTAAACACAGTCCTGCCTCTATGGATTTATCAATGTCAGTGGCAATGCAGGCTGGCGCTGAACTTAATTTTCCTCCAGGATACGGCTTAGACTCAATGGGTGATATGACTGACATGATGATTGAGTTTGCTAGGTTGCTTAGAGGGCTTGTACTTTCCCTAGTACTGATTTATCTCATCTTGGTAGTTCAGTTTGGCTCGTTTATCCAGCCCCTCAACATGATGCTATCAATTCCTTTAGAACTGGCGGGGGTGTTTGGTGCTTTATTGCTAGCTGGGCAGACATTTTCGACAGTTTCTATTTTAGGGATTATCATTCTGTCAGGAATTGATGTGGCTGGAGCAATCTTACTAATAGATTTAATTTTAACAAAACGCAGGCAGAAAATTCCCAGAGATATCGCTATTCGTGAAGCTGGTCCTATTAGGCTTAAACCGATTTTGATGACTGTAATTATCACTTTAGTAGTGATTATCCGACTTGCGTTTTTCCCTGATACTGGAATGGATGCATACTCGCCAATCGCTACAGTGATTCTGGGAGGATTAAGCATTTCTACTCTGCTCACTCTCATTGTCATTCCTGTTATGCACTCGGTAGTAGACGATGGAACTCAATTATTTGCCCGTGTATGGAAGAAACCGCGACGTTTTCAATCGAGATAATTTATGCTTTAGGGAAATTAATGGAATTAGAAAGAATTGAGTAGTTACAAAGAAGTTTTACGAATTCCTTGACTCTTTAGTTAGCTAGAGGCTTTAGCATTGAATTGGGATTCTAAGGAATTAATCAATTATCGATGCTCTTAGAAAGCGCGGGTATCAGTTTGTGACTGTACCTGAATTGTTAGAAATGCAACAGCAATAACCACAATTGACGACGCCAGCACAATTTCATAAGCTAAACAAAGGCGCATAAATTCAGAATAAAGAAAGTTTCAGGCTCCTGACTCCAAAATTTCGGAATTCTGTTAAATAAGCACTTTTTAATGCCGATTAGCTTATCCATCCTCTGTCTCGTATACCTCGTGGTAAACCTCTGCTTTACCAGAGAGGGTCAAATCAAGAACTTGCTTAGATAAGTTGGTAGATTCTATATTAAACTTGGGTGCGTATACATAAATACTGGTAACTGCTAACCCATCCAATTCTGGATGGTTACTTATCAACTCCTTGATATCCTTTAGTAGTTCGCTAGAGGCAACCCACGGGAGATTAGAGTCCTTAGCTAGGATTTCGTACTCCAGTTTCTTCTGACTCTTACCCTCCTCAATTTTGCTTTCTAGGAGAGTAAGTGATTTTATTTCTAGTGTGGTCATATCTGTTTCTCTTCAACTAGGGTAATAGGGCTGACAAGACGACAAGACTTAATTCAACCGCTAAGTTTCACTATCTATATTCAGCTTCTTATAAAGAAATGAAAATAGCATGAAATCCTTATAACCCAAATAAAAAAATAGTAATGTACACAAAAATGAATCAATGCCCTCAGATCATTGAAGGTGGTAATTTTTTCCTTAAAACTGGCTTGAGTCTACTATCTGTACATAACTCACTGAAAGCCAGTCAGAGATCAGAATTGGCTATTTTCGGAGATTTCTATTTTTTAGCCTTCAGCTTCAAAACCTAAAGACGATGCTAGTAGACTTGGGCATAAATACGCCTACCCTTTAAGCGGTTAATGGCTTGCCCTTGTAAGTCCATTTAAACGGCTTCGCCATTGTGCGATTGAAGTAGTTGATAAACTCTAAAATCCGGGCTTTGAGATCCGTTTGAGAATGAAAACTGGCTCGTCTGAGCAGTTTGCGGACGAGAATGCTGAACCAGAGTTCAATCTGATTCAGCCAGGAGGAGTGCTTGGGTGTATAGTGGAAGACAATGCGATGAGTGGGGTCACACAAAAATGCGGTACGGGTTGACATTGACTGCAAAATGCCACTTTTCCCCTTGATGCCTAAGTCAATGTCCAATCCTTCTAATTGCACCACTAAGCGCACCAGGGATTCCGATTGGTGGGTATTAAGACAGTCGCAAATGAGGTGCCATTTCGAGGCATCGGGGTCAGTTTCAATTACGCTACGGATATGAAGGGCATAATCTGCTTCAGTACGAGTGTCCCCTACCAGTGGACAAATTACCTGACCACTGACGACATCAAAGCTAGCAATCAATGACTGGGTGCCGTGCCGGATATACTCAAATTCCCGTCGTTGAACTTTCCCAGGTCACAGGGGTAGGTCATGTGCTTTGCGCTCGTTCGCCTGAATTCCAGTCATTTCATCGGTACAAATCGTGCGTTCTCCTTGTTGTGACGCCTCCAACGCACTCAGATATACTTGAGCAATCTCTCTCACCTTGCGATCAAAGTCCTGATCCGGGGGGGGTTAACCAGTATTGACTCTGGTGTGGTTTGAGGTCGGCTTCTTGGAGTAGTCTTCCTACATGGCGTCGGGATATACTCTCGACAATACCAAGTTTTACCATCTCCGAAGCTAATTCTTGGGCTGTCCAATGACTGATGGGTCGGTCATAGTCCTCTGGCTTGTCACATGCGATCGCAAACAGTTGAATCACTTGCTCCATATCAAACTTGCCAGGCGCGCCACTGCGCTCAGCATCTTGCAAGCGTTCACCAATCGGCATCGCGCGCTCTGCCAACATCAACCAACGGTTACGCCAGTGACGTGCCATATCCCGACTAACGTCCAGTTCTCTGGCAACTTGTCGGTGGTTATGTCCGGAGTCTGCCAGCAAAATAATTCTGGCTCTGGTGGCAATTTGCTGCGGAGTACTGTGGCGATTGACTAACTGTTGTAGTTCTTGGCGTTCCTCTTCACTTAACTGTAAAACGGAAGGAATGTGTCTAGGCAAGGAATACAACCTCCATTTAGTTCAACTATAACAATGGTAGGCGTATTTATGCCCAAGTCTACTAGACCGATTTCTGTTTGGGATAGCGAGTATGGCTGCGCCCCGTTCGTGTTGAAGACGGCTGACATCAAAGCAGATATTCTTGTCCGGTTGCGTTCCAACCTGTGTTTGTGGGGCGCACCACCAGCATATTCTGGTCGAGGGCGACCCAGGAAGCATGGTGAGAAATTCAAACTCAATGAATCTTCTACATGGGGTGAAGTCACTCAAAGTATACAAGTCAACCATTCCCAGCTGGGACGAGTCCAGGTTAATCTATGGTCAAATTTACACTTTCGTAAAACTGCTACACGCCCTATGTCCCTCATCAGAGTTGAGCGTGTGGATGAACTGGGCAATTTACGGATATCAAAACCTTTATGGTTGGCTTGGTTGGGAGAACAAATGCCACCATTAGAAGAAGTTTGGCAACTCTACTTGCGTCGCTTTACTGTTGACCACTGGTATCGGTTTCTGAAGCAACGTCTACACTGGATGCTACCTAAGCTGAGTACCCCTAAGCAATGTGTTAGCGTAGCGTGCCCGAAGGGCATACGTTGGAGTGACCTGATGCCAATGATGACTTGGGAATTGTGGCTGGCGCGTGATATCGTGGCGGATAATCCTTTGCCTTGGCAAAAGTCATTAGACAACTTGACCCCTGGAAGGGTTGCCCAGGCTATGGGGAGCATTTTTGCGGTGATTGGTACTCCTGCCTGTTCCCCTCAACCTCGTGGAAAGTCTCCAGGCTGGAAGACCGGGCTACCACGCCAACGTAGAATTCGCTATCCTATAGTCAAAAAAACTACAACTAAGCCCCGCAAAGAACAACCAGAATCTGCTTAAAATTGTCGATTTTCATACCTGAAGCCTGTTTCTTTTTCACTCAGCGTAGCTGGGTCGTTTCTTGTTGTCTAGTCTAAACTCCAGTCAGTGTGGGAAGTGAGCAAATTAACAATATTATGTCCTGCCCTCAAGTTCCGTGGTCTGGGAAATTATCTGTTTTAGCTGCGGATAGTACTTATAGTCAACGTTCATTTTTAGTAGAACAAGCCCAGCACAAAAATTTAGTGCTCATTGCCAGAACCCGTAGCCATCGTGTCTTCTATCAGTCTCCTTCTATACAAGAAACCCCAAAAAAACGTGGTTGCCCAAAAAAGTACGGTGAACGTTTTAGTCTTGCAGATTCTTCCACTTGGCATGAACCGGTCAGCCAAATTGGTGGCAGTTAAGTAGCTTTATTTTAGTTGGTGTTATAATTACGATTATTTTTGAAGCTCTAGTTACTGGAGTGCTTAACAGATGGGAATATGCTAATATCATGCTGACGCTTCCATTCTTCGGTACTGGCTTGCTTCCATTGCTTCAGTGGATACTGATACCACCCATAATTATCTGGTTCGTTCAACGGCAACTTTCTAATGTCAGGTAAATTTTTGAATTTATTACTTAATCTCTAATCGAATAGGAGTAAAGAACTTAAAAAATCAGCTTGTATTAAGCTACCTTCGATATCTTCGATATTACAGTATAGTCTTCACCAAATTTACAAATTGCCTCACAATGCTGACGTAAGTCAGAAAATAGAATGTATTTAATTGAAATGTTTTGCTGTTGAATACAGGGTCTTTTGAGTTGCATAATTACTTCTTTCTCTCGTTTATTTGGAACAACTAAAAATAGTGTCTTTAAATTATTAGGGAAAGAAATTGCCAAGTCTGTCAGTCTTAAAATTCCTGAGTAAATAGAAGTACTCTTCTCAACCTCAAAACCACTAATAATTTGATTAGTACTTTTTTCTAACCATAGAACATCAATTAAATTGATTGTGTTCAAAGTATCTTTATCTATTTCCATTGCCGGAAGACAAGGAAGACAAAAGAAAGAGAACTTATTTTCTGCAAAAGATTTTGAGCGGTCGTTTGCTGCTGCTATCACAGCATATCCTAACGATTGACCTATTTTCAGGAGATGATATTGCATCTCAGTATGTAAATCTTCTTCTTCTCTTTCAAACGAAACTTCTGTATGACGTTTCGCCATTAGTTTTTCTACTTTGCTTCTCTGCGTTTCATCAATAACTTGTTTATGATTAATAATTAGCTTATTTGAGCCAATCTCAAATAGAAGCCCAGCGAAAGCACCCAGGTCACTGGAAAGAATATTTTTATATTGCTGATTTACTTGGATAATAATTTCTCGCATCCGCAAGTAACTATCCCAAGAACCTAATTTTTGCTTCTCGCTAAAGAGATAGTTAAAACCGTTGACTATACCAGTGTTGAAGGGAGGGATAATCGTTGGGTGTAAGAAATAAATTATACTAGCAACTGCTGGACCTAAACCCTTGATATTTTTACTAGAAAGTTTGATAATTTCCTTGATAATCTGGTCTTCTTTAGAAAATATTAAGCAACTTTCGAGAAATTGACCAAATGCTATTTTATTTGCTTCATTCTCGTAAATATCTGGAATTCTTAATTTTGGCTTCCAATAAAAGGGATGAGCAGCTCCTTCAAAAACTTGTTTTTGTTCGGTAATGCAGGTTAGGACAAACTCTAAAGAAGAACCTTTAAAATCATTGCCAAAATTAGCGTTTTTGATATCATGAACAACCTGTATAACTCCTCGTCTGATAGAGCGGAAAGCTTTCAGACGTTCTTCATTATTAATAAACCAGGTGTTATAAACCGATTCTAGATCGCTCTTGTAATTTTGAATAATACTTTGAAGGTCAATTGTCATCTGTAATAACATCCTTTGACAAGGGTACCAAATACTCTAAAATGTTACTTTTAATTCAGAGTAGGCTAAAATCAGTTTGGGATAATTTATGAGGGACGAGAGAACACAACCTTCTGTTTCTATCCACCAGAGAGAATCTTTGGATAAGTAAGTCGGCACGATAAAACCAATATATATTGAGTTTTGTAACAACTGTGAAATGACACATTTTTAGGCTATTTGCTGATTTTACATTTTGTTATGTAGGTTGATTTTTTAACGCCGACTTACTTAGTGTTCACCATTGTTATAACTCTACTGCTTTAAACATGGCTTCTGTTCTGGGAGTTGACTCTCTGGCTTAAGCATCCAAAGTAACATTAGAAAAAAATCCCAAATTATCAAATCTAAGCCAGCGGTACTCGGCGTAGAGTCATAGCATTAATTGATACGATAACAGTGGAAAGGCTCATAAACAAAGCTCCTACTGCCGGAGAAAGGAGAAAACCCAGGGGATAGGCAACTCCCGCAGCTAAAGGAATAGCTATAACGTTATACCCAGTAGCCCACAACAGGTTCTGTATCATTTTGGAGTACGTAGCCTTTCCTAATTTGAGCGCCCGCGCCACATCCACGGGATCATCCTCGATAAGTACCAAGTCAGCTGATTCAATGGCGACATTTGTTCCCGCACCAATGGCGATTCCCAAATCGGCTTCCAGCAGTGCTGGTGCATCATTGATGCCATCACCAACAAAGGCGGCAGGTGCTTTAGTTTTGAGCGATCGCACCAACTGCGCCTTCTCACTTGGCAAAATGCGAGCGTGATAACGGTCAAGGTGCAAATCTGCTGCAACAGTCTGAGCAACAGCTTCAGCATCCCCAGTAATCATCACTACTTGAATACCCTGCTGTTGTAGCTGACGGACTGCTTCACGGGCACTTTCTCGCACTCGGTCTGCTAGTGCAAATAAAGCGAGAACCCTTGTTTCGTCCATCAAAGCAATCACGCTCTCGCCCTTAGCTTCCGACTCCTCAAGACCACTTTGCACAGATAAAGGAAACTCAATGCCTAACTCTCCAATCCACTCCGGACGACCAACGCAATATGACTTTCCGCCCACTTTACCTTCCACTCCTTTACCAGCAATCGCCTTGAAGTCGGTTGCAGAAGAGAGCTGGACGTGTTCACGTTCAGCTTCTTCCACTATTGCTTGAGCTAATGGATGTTCGGAAAGACTTTCAAGGGCAGCAGCAATTGCCAAAGCCTCCTTTTTACTCAAACCTTCAACATAAACAGCTTGTACTCCGAACCGCCCCTCAGTTAAAGTACCTGTCTTGTCGAAAGCAATGGTTTTGATGTCTCTTGCCCGCTCAAAGGCTTCACGGTTGCGAACCAAGATTCCGTTTTTCGCTGACATTGCTGTAGCATTGACAATAACCAAAGGAATTGCCAGACCTAGAGCATGAGGACAGGCAATGACTAACACAGTAACTGCACGGTTGATGGCAAAAGTCAAGTCTTGCAGAGATAGCCAAATTACAAAAGTTAATGTTCCAACACCAATTGCAATCAAAGTCAGCCAGTAAGCAACCTGGTCAGCTAAGACTTGGTAACGGCTTCTAGAACTTTGGGCTTCTTGCACCAAACGCATAATTTGGCTAAGGGTTGTCTTCTCTCCCGTGCGCGTGACTTGAACCTTCAGTGCTCCTTCCCCATTAACCGCCCCAGCAACTACCTCGTCACCTTCTTGTTTGGACACTGGACGAGATTCCCCTGTGAGAAATGCTTCGTTGACGCTTGATGCTCCCTCAATCACTACTCCATCTATGGGGATTTGTTCACCAGGACGAATCAGGATGATTTCTTCCGCCTGAAGTTCGCTTACGGATACATTCTCCAGGCGCTCATCTACCAATCGATGAGCTACTGAAGGAACGAGTTGCGCTAGATGCTCAAGTGCTTGACTTGCTCCCTGCACTGAAGCCATTTCAATCCAGTGTCCCAACAACATTACATCTATTAAGGTTGCTAGTTCCCAGTAAAACGGCATCCCTGGTAAACCCAGCGTCACAGCCAAACTGTAGACGAAGGCTACAGTAATTGCCAACGCGACTAGAGTCATCATACCAATGCGGGAGCGCAGCTCGCGCCACGCTCCTTGGACGAACACCCAGCCACCATAGAAATAAAGCACTATAGACAGAATAGGACTGACCCAACTTGATCCAGGAAACTGAATTGCTTGGTAGTTGAACCACTCCTGAAAATGAGGGTCAAAGTAGAGGATGGGAAGAGTCAGCAGGAGGCTCACGAAAAAGCGTTGCTTGAACATCTCTGGGCTGTGCCCAGCATGTTTGTCATGCCCTTGATGTTCTCCGTGGCTTGAGGAGGTATGATGCTCGTGATCTTGGTGACTGCTATGCTGGTGTTCCATTGTCAAAAACCTCCTTCAAGCTAAGAAAACACCCTATTCTAAGAACAGCTAGAAAACTGTAGATTTGCTTTTATTCTACAAAGACATCAGGAGCATTAGACATAAGTCCCAGCAGCTTTACTGAGCCTAAAAATCTACTGCTTAAAGCTAAACCGACCGTCTACCTTTTTACCGCCAATATCCGCAGTAACTTTCACCTGATACTGACCAGCTGCGTTTCCAGGAAGTACAGCTGTATAGTGTTTGCCGCTGGCGTCATAAGAGAGAGGAATTGACTTTTGCTTCCCATCAGGTGACTGAACTTGAGCAGTCACTTTCGCATTGGGAATTGCTTCGTGATTGTCTCCTTTTTGCAAATAGAAATCTAAGTGAGTTCCATTAGCTTCCTTTTCAGGGACAAACTCCAAATGATAGGCTCCATTTTCGACAACTTGAGCATTTTTCCCATGTGAATCGCCATGATTTGATGACTGGTCTTTGGCTAAAATTAAAGTTGAGCCAGATAGACTTTTACTAATCTGGGCTGCTTGATTGCTGTTACTAAGACCTCCCAACAAAACTAGTCCTGTACTTGCTAAAATAAGAAAACCTAATTTCAGTGATTTCATTCGTTTTATCCTCATTTAGAATCATTACAAATTGAGCAAAAATCGGTAGGGTTACCCCGTTTTATGAAGTTTTTACACTTCTTATTATGCCTTGCTTCCTAAGAATATTTATGATTTTCTTCAATATATCAAATCCATAAATATTCTTATACAATTGACTCTTTTTTTGACCCTTGAGTTCCTTCAATATTTTGTATGTTTGTAGAAATTTTAGGAACTAAAAATCTACCAAATTGAGAATACAAAGCTGGCAAAACTAACAGTGTTAAAGCAGTGGAAGTAAACAATCCTCCTAACACTACTACCGCTAAAGGTTGTAAAATTTCTTTGCCTGCGCCAGAGCCAATTACTAAGGGAACCATACCAAGTGCTGATGCAAGAGCTGTTAATAGAATTGCCACTAAGCGTTCCATCGAACCCTCAACAATTACTTCTTTGAGCGGTATTCCTTCAGCTAGGCGATTGTTGTAGTTATCCACTAACAGTAAACCGTTGCGGGTGGCAACACCAAATAGGGTAATAAAACCAACCATCGAAGCGACAGATATTATCCCACTACTTATAGCAACAGAAATTACACCACCGATTAACGCTAGTGGCAAATTAATCATAATCATCAGCGTAGCAGGAATTGACTTGACAGCAAAGTAAATCAGCACGGCGATCGCAGCAAAAGCAGCTGCCCCCGAAATCAGGAGGGTTTGGGTTGCCTGCTCTTGTGCTTGAAACTGACCGCCATACTGGATGTAGTACCCCCCAGGTAGTTGTACTTGCTTGACGCGATCGCGCACATCTTTAATCACAGACCCCAAATCCCGTCCGGAAACATTGGCTGAGACTATAATCAGGCGGGAAACGTTTTCACGGTTAATGGTACTTGGTCCTGTGCCATAATCAACTTTGGCAACCTGGGAAAGGGGAATTTTCTGCCCGTTGGGTGTGTCCACCAATAAATTGCCAATCACATCCAAATTGTTACGGTAGCGCTCTTGCAACCACACGACAAGATTGAACGTTTGTTGTTTCTCTAACACTTGGGAAACAGCTTTACCGTTCAGCCCAGTCTCTATCGTTTCTGCCAGTTCCCCGACAGTTAATCCATAACGAGCAGCTGCATCGCGATCAAACTG
Organism: Brasilonema octagenarum UFV-OR1; assembly: GCF_963888615.1. Classification (NCBI taxonomy): domain Bacteria; kingdom Bacillati; phylum Cyanobacteriota; class Cyanophyceae; order Nostocales; family Scytonemataceae; genus Brasilonema; species Brasilonema octagenarum. Next base: position 94,876 of record NZ_CAWPKW010000056.1, read on the forward strand.
AATTTGGATCTGCTTGACCGGAACTTGGGGTTCGAGTTGCAAATCCACAATGCCGGGAACACCACTCATAGCCGACTGTACCTGCTTGCCAATAGTGCGGAGTTGTTCGAGTTCGGGACCGTAGATTTTGACGGCGATGGCACTCCTAACTCCTGAGAGAATTTCATCCATGCGGTGTGAAATAAATCCACCAATATTCGTGGCGACACCAGGAAGTTTTTCAAACTCTTTGCGAAGTACTTCAATTGTTTTCTCCCGGTTTTTTGCTCCTTCTGAGCTAATTTGCACATCCAATTCCCCAAAGTTCACCCCTGCTACATCTGGATCTCCTTGGGCAAACCCAGAGCGAAACGCAATGGCATCGAAGCGCTTATCATTTTTGAGGGCATCCATAGTTGCTAAAGCTGCTTGGTCAGTTGCATTTAGAGATTCACCAGGTAAAAGAATTATTGCATTCACCAAGGAGCGGTCTTGGAATTCTGGCAGGAAGACTTTGCCTAACCCCGGCAGGATAATCATAGAAGCTACAAAGCCCGCGAGCGCAACCCCTAAAATCACCTTGGGACGACGAATTGAAAACTTCAACGCCGGACGATAAAATTGATGTACTTTACGCTCTAGCCAAGTTTCTGTACTGGGCAAGCGGCGATTTGCCAGTAGTAAGGCGCACAACGCTGGAGTCAGTGTCAATGCAACTAAGGTGGAGGCGAGAATCGATAGCAGATAAGCCATCCCCATTGGTGTGAAAATACGACCTTCTACTCCAGACAGGGCAAAAATAGGTGCAAAGACCACCGCAATAATCACTGTAGAAAATAAAACACTGACTCGCACCTCCACTGAACCATCAAACACCACTTGCAAGGGACTTTTAGGGTTGCCTGCTATTTGGTTTTCCCTCAATCGGCGGTAAACGTTTTCCATATCCACAATGGCATCATCCACCACAGAACCAATGGCAACGACCAGTCCTCCCAAAGTCATGGTGTTAATGCCCTGTCCAGTAAAGTTTAGAATAATCATCCCCAACAGTAACGATAAAGGTAGCGCACTGAGGCTAATAATGACCGTGCGCCAGTTCATCAAAAAGATAACAAGGATGACTGAAACGATAATCGTGCCATCGCGCAGGGCTTCTTCAACATTTTTGACGGAAGCTTCGATAAATAAATTTTGGTCAAACGTCTTAGTAAACTTGACATCCTTTGGTAGCCCTGGCTTAATCTCCTCCATTGCTGCTTCCACAGCTTTCACAACGGTGGGAGTATCTGCCGCAGGCTGCTTGCTAACAGTTAAAATCACCGCTCGCTTGCCCTGAAATAGCCCATCCCCACGCCGCAGTGCTGGACCAATTTTGACCTCTGCTACCTGTTCTAATAATACGGGTGTGCCTTTAGTTGCTTTTATCACCGAACGCTTCAGCTTGTCAATCGACTCGATACGCCCGATTCCTCGAATCAACGTTTCCTGGTCGGGAGTAATTAAAAACCCTCCTGGCACGTTAACGTTAGCATTCTGCACTGCTTTAGTAACTTCTAGCAGGGAAACATTGTACGCTTTCAGCTTGTCTGGATCAACCAAAACTTGATACTGACGCTCATCTCCACCGTAGATAAATACATTACTAACTCCTTGCACTGCCAGTAAGCGGTTTCTCACGTCCCAATTGACAATGCGCCACACTTCCATCATGTCAGTGCTTTCAGCAGAAAAGGCGTATTTGACAGCCCATCCCAAGGGCGAGTTAACAGGGAGAATTTCTGGCTGATCTACCCCCTGTGGCAGTTTTGCCCCTTGTAATCGCTCTGTCACCAGTTGACGGGCACGGTAAATGTCAGTGTCCCAGCTAAAGACGGCTTTAATAGCAGAAATCCCCACGGCAGAAGCAGAGCGTAAAGATTCTAGTCCGGGTGTACCATTAATAGCACTCTCAATTGGGCGAGTGACCAAAGACTCAATTTCTTCTGGTGCCAAACCAGAAGCTTCTGTCTGAATTTCCACCTGTGGTGGTGCAAAGGCAGGAAATACGTCTAAAGGCATTTGCGTTATGACGCGAAATCCCCACAGGCTAATTAATATAGAAGCGATAACGATTAGCCACCGTTGGGCAATCGACCACTTGACGATGGAATTGAGCATTTTTTAGACCCCTGGCTGGGATATCTGCTTTCCAATGCTACTCAGCCTGTTGGGATGAGTAGCAATGTTAAAGGTTCGGCACTGTACTTACTTTCTCAAATCAAGATGAAATCAGGATGAAATTTACTTTTTTGGTTAGCTCAGATCTTGCACCAAGAAAAATTGATGTTATTTTCACACTCAGTAATTTTTACAAATCAATTTTCCAAAACGGCTCCAACTGCCTTACCATTAGCTACAACTGGCATAGTTCTCTTTGGCAGCAAAATCCTACCAAATTTAGCATACAACGCAGGTAAAACGACTAGCGTTAACGCTGTAGAAGTAAACAACCCACCCAATACGACTATTGAAAGTGGCTGCAGAATTTCCTTTCCAGGACCACTTTCAACGACTAGGGGTGCTAATCCTAAAGCTGAAGTAAAAGCTGTCATCAAAATAGCGTTAAGACGTTCCATTGAACCTTTCATCAGAACTTCTTTAAAAGCCATCCCTTCAGCATATTTGGTGTTGTAATTATCCACCAGTAACAAACCATTACGGGTGGCGACTCCAAATAGAGTGACAAAACCAACCAAAGAAGCGATGGAAATAACGCTTCCAGTCAAAGCTACCGAAAATATTCCTCCGACTAATGCCAAAGGCAAATTAATCATAATCATGGCGGTAGAAGGAATGGATTTGACTGAAAGGTACATGATTACTGTAATGACGACAAAGGCTATGGCACTAAAAATTAAGATATTTTGAGTAGCTCGTTCTTGCGCCTCGAATTGACCAGCATACTGGATATAGTAGCCAGAGGGTATCTGTACTTGTTGCTTAACTTTGGTTTGAATTTCATTCACGATAGAGCGCAAATCTCTGCCGCTTGCATTAGCAGAAACCACAATCAAACGGGAAACATTTTCTCTGTTGATAGTGTTGGGACCAGTACCATTGTCAATTGCGGCAACTTGTGCTAGGGGAATTTTATTACCACCAGGAGTATCAACTAATAAATTGTTAATGGTATCCAGGTTTTGCCGTGCATCTGGTTTTAACCACACAACTAAATCGAAAGTTTGTTGATTTTCCAACACTTGAGACACTACTCGTCCATTGAGCGCAGTTTCAATAATTTCGGAAAGTTTTCCAACTGTCAAACCATATCGAGAAGCTGCTCCTCGATTGAACTTAATTTGTATCTGTTCTACTGGTACTTGAGGTTCAAGTTGCAAATCTACAATACCATTAACGGTTTTCATCACCTCATCTACCTGACTCCCAATAGTGCGGAGTTGTTCTAATTCTGAACCGAAAATTTTGACTGCGATCGCACTCCTGACTCCAGACAACACCTCATCCATCCGGTGAGAGATAAAACCACCAATATTCGGTGCTACCCCTGGTAACTTAGCAAATTCCTCTCGCAGCTTCTCAATAGTCGCCTCCCTGTCTTTCATTCCTGAGTCGCTTAACTCAATATCCAAGTGTCCCAAATTCACCCCTGCTGCATCCGCATCACCAGGCGCACGTCCAGAACGTAACTGCACGTAAGGAAATCTGGAGTCTCCCTTAAGTGCATCTTGGATAGCGTAGCCTGCACTGTTAGTCGCTTCCAGAGAAACACCCGGATATAGCAACACGGTATTTACCAAAGTTTGTTCCTGAAACTCTGGTAAAAATACTCTTCCAAAGGAGGGAAAAATCACAGTTGCTGCTACTAAACTGGCAGCAGCTACGGCGATAATAATTCCAGAACGGCGTATAGAAAATGTTAACAGGGGATGATAGAGCTTTTTAAAAAATCTCGCAACCCAAGGTTCGGTTTCTGGCAAGTTACCGTAAGGCAAAAGAATTGCACATAAAGCTGGAGTCACCGTCAATGCTGTCACGCTAGAAGCGAGAACTGCTGCTAGATATCCCAACCCCATTGGAATAAAAATGCTACCTTCTACGCCACTCAAAGCAAAAATTGGAGAGAAGACAACTATTGTAATTATCGTAGCTCCAAATACTGAATCGCGCACCTCCTGACAGCCGTCAAATACAACATCTAGAACAGGACGCGGGTTAGGAGAGTATTTATTTTCTCGCAGGTTACGAAAGACATTTTCAGCATCGACAATCGCATCATCAACTGCTGAACCAATTGCTACTGCTAACCCTCCCAAAGTCATCGTATTTAAACCTTGTCCCAACCAATTCAGTGCCAGTACTCCTATTAGTAAAGACAAGGGAAGAGCAGTTAAACAAATAGCCAAGTTGCGCCAATTCATCAAAAACGGAATGAGAATAATCGCAACAATAATGCTGCCTTCAACTAAAGCTTCTCTAACATTTTCAATAGAAGAATCGATATAGTTTTCTTGACGAAATGTTGGGTGTACCTGAACGTCTTTAGGTAAGCCTGCTTTAATCTCTTCCATCGCCCTTTCTATGGCGCGGGTAACAGTGGGAGTATCAGCTTGCGGCTGTTTATTAATCATGACAATAATTGCCTTTTGACCGTTAAAGGTGCCATCGCCCCGTTTAATAGCTGCACCAATTTGCACATTAGTGACATCGGATAACTTAATAGGCGTACCATTGCGCGAGGTAATGACTGATTGCTGTAATTCTTCGATAGATTCAATCCGCCCAATACCCCGAATTAACTTTTCTCGGTCAGGGGTGATAAAATAGCCACCAGGAGCATTGACATTGGCAGCAGAAGCTGCTTCTACTATGTTTTGTAAAGTAATATTAAATGCTTTTAATTTCTCTGGATCAACCAATACTTGATATTGACGACTATCACCACCGTATGCTACTACCTGGCTAACGCCGGGGACAGCCAAAAGGCGGTTTGTCACTTGCCAATCAACAATACGCCGCACTTCCATTAAAGGAGTGCTTTGAGAAGTAAAGGCATACTGTAGTACAGTGCCAATGGGGGAACTGGTAGGGGAAATTTGTGGCGTTTCTACCCCGGATGGAAGCTTACTTTGAGCTTGTTGCAATCGCTCTGTTACTAGCTGGCGAGCTTGATAGATATCGGTTCCCCAGTTAAAAATGACTTTGACAACAGAAATGCCCGCCGCACTCGAAGAGCGTACCGCAGTGATGCCCGGAGTCCCGTTAATTGCACTTTCAATTGGTAAAGTTACCAGGGATTCCAATTCTTCGGGAGCAAGTCCCGGTGCTTCAGTTTGAATTTCGACTTGGGGGGGCGCAAAGCTGGGGAAGACATCCAGAGGCATTTGGATAATTGTCCTAAATATCCAAAACATCAGGATAATTGCACTTAAAACGACTAGCCAACGGCGAGCGATCGCCCATTTAATGATGGAATTGAGCATTTTTTAGACCCCTGGCTGGGATATTTGCTTTCCAATGCTGCTCAACCAGTTGGGATGAGAGCGATGTTAATGGTTAAGCACTACTCATAATTTCTCAGAAGAAGATGAAATTGGGATGAAATCTAGTTTGACGAAGATTTTTTTAAGTCTAGTTTGCAAAACAATATAAAAACTTGCATGGGACTTTGTAAAAAACTAAGCTCAAATTAGCTCCAAACTTAGATGTGATAAAGGTTTTACATCGATTCATCACTTTTCCTTGATTGAACTGAACTTGAGACATTTTTAGCTCATCGACGTATTTCCCTTATTGGGACTTAGACAAAAAACACCCATAAACAAACCTCAAATCTATATACAGAAAGACTTTGACATCATTTCGCCTAGTTTTTTGATATATTTGGGTTTCAACCATTTTTGAGCATTTGGTGTATTTCCCTTACCCTGTATGGGTTTGAGGCTTGTTTATCCCTCAAAAATGTTTAAGTTCCGTTATCTGCCAAGGATTTCAGGTACTTTTCCAGTCCGAATTTTCTAAAGTCCCAATAACTAGACTTCTTGCAAAAGTCAAAAAATCCTGAATGTCATTCTGTAAGCGCAAGCGCACACTACGTGTTCGCCGTAAACAAATCACCTCAAAATCTCACTTGCAACGATTGAAGTTGGACATAAATGGTCGCTCAAAAATTAAATAAAACCAATAAGCAATGAGTAGGGATAGTACTACACCCATTAAGTAAGATGTTGTCGCAAACATGAAGGGCGTCATATTTAGAGTATAAAGAAAGTAACGTAGCATGGTGATGACTGGTCCATGGGTGAGATACAGACTGTAAGAAAATGCGCCCAATGTAATTACCCAAGGATGCTCAACTACCCCTAAAACATGAGGTAACTTTTTGCCCGAAATCACAAACTGAGTGCAGTAAATAAATAGGCAAGCTGCTGAAGCACCAAAAAAACTCTGACCAATCCATATCGGTAGTCCCAGTCTTTTCCACTCAGTTATAAAAGCAACAATAGTTAAAGTTATTGCCATAATACCCCACGGTAAGGATTTTTTCAAAGCAATTAACTGGAGTTTTTGAGAAAATCCAATTTCTGCTGCAGCCATTCCCAAGGTAAATAAGCCAATGAACCAAGAACTGGTTGCCATTGAAAAATCATGCAGAATATAAAATGGTAATATTCCTAAACTAAAGCCAGCAATAACGACTGATAACAACCCGAAACGCCGCCATATGGGTAGTAGTAAAAGTGGAAATAAAAAATATAACTGCCACTCTGTTGCTACACTCCACATTGGTGGGTTAATAGTCATGGATGTACTACGGGCAAAATTGTGAACAAGGAATAGGTGAGATAACACATCAATCAATGAAAAGTCAGGAGAAAATGGGCCTTTTCCTGCAACTTCATCCCATTGAAAAGTAGTAAATTTCTCTAGCAAGAATATTGCAAATGCGAGTAAGAGACATGCCAACAGAGTCGCGTAGTAAGGTGGTAAGATTCGACGCCAACGCCTTTTAAAATACTCAAGTAAACCACCAGAAACAAAACCACTTTGTGAACGTGTAACTGGCAACATGAGAACATAGCCAGAAAGGACAATAAAAATAACAACACTGAATGCACCATATCTCAGTGTATTTTTAAAAAGTAACCAAAATGTAGGTAACTTTTCTCCTAGAGATGGTTCAATATGTACGGCTACCACATACAAAGCTGCAATTCCTCGTAAGCCATCCAGGTAATGAAGATGCAACTTTTGACGAGGCGGTTTTTCAGTTAACGGATTCATTCTCTTACTGTTCTAGTACAGGTAAACGAATTTGCTAAACCATTTCCACTTTTGTTAAAAGCTACAGAACAATCATGGTTTTTGAATTTCGCAAAGCGGTACTAGCTACTTTAGATGTGAAAAGTAAAAAACTCGGAAAGATAGTTAATATCTGAACTAATTTCTGTACTCAGTATGTTTTCAAAACAGCAAGCAGGCGTACTTGAAAAGAACTACCAACGCCAACTTGACTTTTGACAGTGATTTCTCCGCTGTGAGTGTGGGCGATCGCCGCAGCAATGGCTAATCCCAAGCCCAAACCTCCTTCTCTGTGGCTTCTGGCTTTATCTGCCCTCCAAAAGCGATTGAAAACTAGTGGAATATCTTCTGAGGCAATACCAATACCAGTATCATTGACAGAAACAAAAACAAAGCGATCTCGTCTCACTACCCCGACACTCACAGTTCCTCCAGTTGGTGTATACTGCAAAGCATTTTCTAGGAGATTAGAAAATAATCGCTTTAACTCAACAGGGTTCCCCTTAACAAACACCTCTTCGGGTATTTCTGACTTGAGGATGATTCCCTTAACATCTGCTTGTAGTTGCAGTAAATCCATCAAATCTTCTAAAAGTTCATCTAGGGGAATTGATACCCACTTAAAAGTTAGCGTTTGTGTGGTGTCAGTTCTTGCTAACAGGAGTAAATCTTCTACTAAACGAGTCATTTGGTTAGTCGCGCTTGCGATCGCTTTCAACTTCTTTTCATCATTGGGATGAATTCGTTCTGGGTGATTCATCATCACCTCAACAGAGGTTTTTACAACTGTAAGGGGACTTCGCAACTCATGGGAAGCATCCGCAGTGAACTGTTTTAATTGTTGAAAACTTTGTTCAACAGGCTTTAAGGATTGTCTTGTCAACCACCAACTGCCAATCCCAGTTAAAATAACAGCAATGAGTCCTCCACAACTGAACCCCCACATAAGCCTATCGAGTTCTTCTTGCAAATTTTCAGTAGATTCATTTACCCGTACATATCCTTGTAGTTGTTTTTTTTCTGGAATAAAACTAGCGGAGTAGACAGGGATAATAATGCTGCGGATTTTTTCCTTTTGAGAAGTTTTTATATTTGGATTAAATGGAATTTGAGGAATATAACGACCTGCATTACCCAATAACCGACCATTGGCATCAAACCATTCCACACTTTGATAATTATTGTGTAAATCTTGCCAAGGTATATCTAAGTCATCATCATAATCTAAATTCCGAGGAGTTCTACGCGAAATCGCTTTTGCATCAGCCTTAATTGTTAGTAAACTATGAGCAGCAGCATCTGCTAATGTAATCATCTGGCGGTCTAGTTTTTGATAAAGTTTGTAGGCAACAAACTCATAAACAACTACAGTGGATACTCCCAAAATCACCACCATAACACTTATATATGAAAGTAGAAGCCGCCAGCGTAAAACCTGAAACATAAACTTAAGAAGATTGCTTGAGGCGATAACCCAAGCCGTAGATTGTCTCGATAAAATCAGCAGAGGCTCCAGCTGATTTTAATTTTTGGCGTAAACTCCGAATGTGAACTTTAACTGTTTCTTCTCCTGGTATTTCCTCGAAAGACCAAAGATGTTCGAGAATTTCACGACGACTAAATACTCGATGAGTATGACGCATAAATAACTCTAATATTCGATATTCTTTTGGAGAAAGATGTATCAGCTTTCCCTTATATGTCACCTCAATTTTACTAGGATCTAAACACAAATTTTTCCATTCCAGAACAGGAGGTAAAATAGCAATTCCACGCCGCAGCAAAGCGCGAATTCGAGCCATTAACTCTTGTAAATTAAAGGGTTTGACCACATAATCATCTGCACCTACATCTAGCCCCATAACTTTATCAGTACTGGTGTCTTTAGCTGTCAGCATTAAAATTGGCATAGAATAACCTCTTCTACGCAACTGCTGGCAAAAGCTGATACCATCTAACTGCGGTAACATTATATCCAATACAATTAGGTCATAGAAAAAGATTTCTACAAAATCCCACCCTTGTTGACCATCCGACGCAATATCAACCACATAATGTTGGTCAGTTAAGGCTTCTGCTAGTGCCAAGGCAATCCGCTCATCATCTTCCACCAAAAGAATTTTCACAGTTGTCTTTTTGTTGTTTCACTAGCTAAAAACAATGTGGTTCTATATTAACAGTGTTACGGGAAGGAACATATGCGCTATTTCATCCCACCACAACCGATCAATCAAGTTTAGCTTTTTCAATCAAGAGACTGTCCCTGCCTTAATCTCTGTAGCTTCAGCATTGTGATACATATCATCAACCACAAAAATCCAATACCGTAACCTGCAATTATATCTGTCGGCCAATGTACTCCTAAATACAGCCGACTGGTACCAATTGCCACAATTAAAATAACTGCTAAAGTGTAGATTATCTGTGAAAATTTCGGAGAATGAGTAGCTAGTATATAAGCAATAAAACCGTACAGTACCATAGAACCTAATGCATGACCACTGGGAAAACTAAAAGACTTCTCAGAAATCAAAAGAGTCCAAAGTTGTGGACGAGGTTTAGAGAAAAATAACTTTAACCCTCTATTTAAAATTAACCCTCCTAAACAGGTAAGCACAAAAATATATGTTTCGACTCGGTAATGTCGCCACCAAAGTGTTCCTAAAGTCAATGCTGCGACTACTACTACTGTCGTTGAACTACCAAGACTCGTTATAGCCAGCATTAAATTATCTAGACTCGGATTAGCAAACTGATGCAACCATAAAAGAAAAGATGTATCAAATGCAAAAGCTTCTTTCTCTAAAACTTCTTCAGCAAGCTTGGCGACAACAAACAGGATCAGCAGACAACTAGTAAGTCCAACAATACCAATTGTGGCGATTAAGGAAATCAAACGAGGATGTATATAACGCAACCAAAAGGTAGAAATAATTTGTATCATATGTTAAAATATTAAGCTCACAAAAGATATGCTTGGGAATGAAAACCTTACTCTCTGCTAACGTGACTTCCGTCTTCCGCCTTCAAGTAGCAGCAGTTTAAATGCATCACTCAATTGGGTGACGCACTTTTTTCTCCTTTCGCACTGAAAAGAATAGGACAACAGCCAGCAGGATAAAGGCGATCGCCGAAGCATAGCCCCTTGGCAGTGATAGACCACCATCTTTGACTGGTTTGGTAAGAAAATCTCCGAAGGTGGCTCCGAAGGGTCGCGTGAAGATGAACGCGAGCCAGAATAAGAGAATATCGCTCAACTTTGTTAGGTAGTGAAGGGCGATGACAACACCAATGACGCTGGCCGTCACAAATGCGCCCTGGATATAGCTCAGTCCCAAGTTGCTTGTCAGAAAGTCACCAAATGCCGTTCCCAAACTGTTGGAGAACACGACAGCCAGCCAATAGGTGGTCTCTGCGTCTTTCCTCATAATCGGATAAACGCTCAGATCCCGATCGCGGTAGTACCAGATGGCAAGAACGCTCAACAGACAGGCTACCAGAATAAGCGATCCCAGTGCGTAGCCCAATCCGAAAGATCGATCCATCAGGTCTGAAACTTCGGTTCCGGCTGTGGTTGTCGCAATGATAGCCGCCCAATAAAGGACTGGACGATATCTGTCGGATTGAATTTGAAAAAACAGGAAAATAGCCAGAATGGCGAACGTTACGGCAAAGGCTATGTAATACCCCAGCCCAAGAGACATTGAGATGAAGTCACCTGCCGTCTCGCCAAGCGTCGTAGCGATGATCTTCATGATCCAGAAGAAAATTGTGACTTTTGCAACTTTGTTCATTTCTTTTTCACAATAAAAAATAGTAAGTCATCATCATTCCGATGAGCGCAGTCTGGTAGAAACAACCTAAGCTATGTGGAATCAGGACTACAGTTTTAAAAGCTATTGAACAGTGAAGGGATGGATCAGGCGATCACAAATTGCCAACCAAATCGCCTCTTCACAAACAGAAAAATGCCCAAGTTCGAGAAGGCGAGCGCCAATCAGTGTTGTGAGTTGATCGGCAATGATACTGATTTCTTCTGCTTCAGGCTTAAGTAAATAACCAAACTCGTTATTATAGAAAGAAAAAGCATACTAGTGCCAACCGTACCTAAACCAAAGCCACCATTTGAAGCAGGTTGGGATAGTAAATCGCCTATAGATGCTCCAAGCGGACGAGTCAAGATGTAAGCTAACCAAAATGCCAAAACAGCATTCATTCTGAAGTAATAATAACTGACTGTTATTACTGCAATTGAAGCACCAAATATCAGTGCTGATTGGGTATATCCCAGCTTCAAAGCCTCTGCCAAGAGATCTCCTGTTGCGGTTCCCAAGGCAAACGTAAATAAAATAGCTACCCAGTAGAAAAGTTCTCTTTTCGCTGTATTTATGGAGTGCATGGCTAACGTCTTTTCGTTTGAATACCAGAGCGCAAAGACTACCAATAAGGAAACACTAAAAATCACAGTAGTTGTCATCAAACTAACTTTAAGCTCGTCCACCAATCTATCAGTGATCAGTGTGCCAGTAATACTCATCAAAACAACTACAATCCAGTAACTCAATGGAATATACCGTTTCAGCCTAAACTGATTCAAAAGCACAATCAATAATATGCCGCTCATTATATACGATGTAGCACTTAAACCAAGGTTCAGGGTTACTGACAAATAATCTGCTGCCGTTTCACCTACCGTGGTTGCGAGAACCTTAATAATCCAGAAAACAAGTGTAATCTCTGGAACCCTGTTTAACATCTTCTTCATCGTATTCCTCCTCCTTTCTAAAAGTAATGATTTATAGTTTGTTGATATCAATTTAGTCACAATAGTACCTAAAAAAACTCGCCTCAATAGAAGCAGAGAAAAGTTTTTTTATAACTTTATTTGGTACATAGTGATTGCACTATACACACCAAAGGTCAAGAAAAAGTCAAGATTTTATTTCAAGCGGAATTTACCCTTGATAGATGAATAGAAAATTGCTGAAATCTCTAATTCTTACTTGATTTAACGATTTGATATTGAATTTTGTTAACTCCAACCAATCTTGACTATTTCTGAACTTTTCTTACATACCGTGAAAAGACAAACCCAGAATGAAAGGTATTCTACAACTATGAAAACTTCAACAAAAATCATTTTGACAACAGCTTTTTTTGGTACTTTGGGACTTGCTGGATTATCGCGAGTTGTGTCTGCAAAACAACCACAATCTCCAGTTGCAATTGTGCGTCAGCATCATAGTGTTACCCAAGTTGCGCAAGCTAGTGATGGCGATGGTGAAACCAACGACGATGCACAAGAACAGCAAGAAGCAACTAAATTACAACCTCTAGCTAAAATTACAGCACAACAAGCACAGCAAGCAGCTGAAACATCTGTAGGAGGTAAAGCTAGCAGCGTCAAACTCGAAAATGAAAATGGCAACTTAGTTTATGCTGTAGAAATTGCCCAGCAAGAGATTAAAGTTGATGCTGGTAATGCTAAGGTTCTCTACACTGAGAATGCCAATCAAGAAGACGATAAGAATGAAGCCACTCGCCCCAAAAGTAGCATTCAAGTTCAGCAAACCAGTGATGGCGATGGTGAAACTAATGATGATGGTAAGTAGGGAAATTGAAATTTACACTATCTCAGTTGTAAGCACCAGAAGTTAAGTAAAATACTGCTGTAGCGCGTATTAACAAAACATCAACTACATGGGGATTGTTGAAGATAACCTTCACAATCCCTTATTTGTATAATTGGGATTAGAATCAAGTAGATATTAAACAATTTGAAGAGGTTACGTGAAAAATAAGCGCCCACCTGGTTTATTAGCAATTGTCATTTACAAGACCTTTGTCGCTTCACTCTTAGCTGTTACTTCTATCGCCTTGCTATTAGCACTAAAAAATTACCAAAACTTAGCTGATTTTTCAGAATCTTATGTTTTAGAAACCAAAATGACAATTATTGAATTGCTCATAGATAAAATTCTGAAGATAAGTCCAACAAAACTGAAATTCAGCGGAATAGCTATTGGGGTTTATGCTATTGTAACTGCAATTGAAGCAGTTGGATTGTGGTATGAAAAATCCTGGGCAACACTGTTAGTTGTGGGACTTGTTGGCATTAGTATCCCTCCAGAAATCTTTGAGTTAATTAAAGGAATTACAATACTAAAGTTCATAGTACTTTTATTGAATGTAGCTGTCTTCTGGTACTTGCTGCGTCATTTTATGAAGCATAAAAAGTAAATTTTATCAAGTCTTGATAGTCAAGAAGCTGGTAAGCGTACTGTAAAACAACTACCAATTCCTAATTGACTCGTGACAGTAATCAATCCACCATGATTTTGAGCAATGGCTTGAGCGATCGCCAACCCCAAACCAGAACCACCTCCCCAATAAGAACGAGACAGATCTGCTCGCCAAAAGCGCTCAAAAACCTTGTCGATATGTTCTGGCGCAATTCCCACACCTGTGTCTTGCACGTTCACATAAAGCTGGGAAGCGACACGACTAGTTTTGATTTCAACTACACCGGATGATGGTGTGTAATAAAGGGCGTTTTCAATTAAATTCGTAAATAGCCGTGTCAATTGAACTGAATCACCCATCAGATAAAGATTTTCGCTTAACTGAGATATTAAGTTAATTTGCTTAGCTTGAGCTTGAGGTTTATACAGTTGTACTAAGTTCTCTAAAATAGACGTTAAATTGAGAGTCTCCCAATTTTGATTCGGAACTTTATCGGTGCGTGCTAAGAATAGTAAGTCTTCTGTGAGGCGAGTCATCTGGTTAGTAGCGCTGGCGATCGCCTGAAACTTTTCTACCTCTTTTGCTCCTATTTCTTCTGGGTATTCTAGCGCCAAATCAGCATTAATTTTAATTGCCATTAACGGACTGCGTAGTTCGTGGGAAGCATCAGCAGTAAACTGTTTGAGTCTTTGAAAACTCTCCTCAATTGGCTGCATCGCTTGACGAGTTAGTAAAATTCCCCCAACTCCACTAAGAACCAAAGTTATAATAATTCCACCGCCTAATCCCCAGTCCAATTTTTCCAGGGTTTCCTCAAATTCTTCTAGAGATTGACTTACTCTGACATACCCAACTAGTTGA
>NZ_CAWPKW010000057.1:0-809 GCF_963888615.1 Brasilonema octagenarum UFV-OR1
CGTCGTTGGTGTCAATGGCAGATGTAGACATAGTTATATCTTCACAGTTTGCCGCTAGGTTGTGAGCATTGAAAATCTTAGCAAATATGGGTTTGCGGGTTCAATCCATTTGTGGGTTGGGGTAGAGAAGTTGCTGGATATTAACCTAACGAGTTGTTTGGGCTTGAATTTCTTGAATAATTTTTAAAACTTCTTCTTCTGATTGTATGTGCCGTGCTAGAACTTGAGCAGTTGATTCAAGCAACCGTTCAGAAAATAATTTTGCTAAATCTTGCCGTAAACCTTGTCCGATATAAAACTTCATTAAAGCTTCAGGTGACATATCTTTACTATTAGCTACTTTTTTTAGCGATTCCAACGTGTCTGTTGGTATTCTTATCGATACTGTTTCTGCTGCACGGAATCGCAAATGTAGTTCTAGTTCTTCTTCAGGTTTGTTCATATAACTTTCTTTTAGATACTATCGCCTATCCGCCTGAGCAAGCGTTTAGGAAAATCGAGCAACCGCTTGAAAACACCACCCCGTTCCTCGTGCCAAAGCCGATAAAACTTAGAGTAGGGAATATTTTCGGCGCAGCGCCATAAAATTTCTGCTGCTCGCCTACGGGTAGATTCAGACTGAGAGTTTTGGATTAACTCAACTAAAGTGTTAATTGCAGTTGGGTTATCCTTGGCAATTTTGCCTAAGCTAGATGCCCCTAGCCTACGGATAGATTCAGACTGAGAGTTTTGGATTAACTCAACTAAAGCCTTGATTGCAGTTGGGTTATCTTTGTCAATTAGCCCTAAGCTAAATGCCGCTTGCTTAC
>NZ_CAWPKW010000058.1:0-806 GCF_963888615.1 Brasilonema octagenarum UFV-OR1
GAAATGCCAAAATAATATCTTGCTTGGGTACTCCCATTTCAACCAATCGATTGGCAATTCCTTCTTCTGTGCCATCGTGTTGAATCCATATTCTCCCATCTTTAATATCGAGATGTAAAATACAGCCAAAATCGCGTTTATTTCCACGCCAGCCAACATAAAGTAGTTGATAGTGATCTTGCTGTTCGTCGAAAATTGTTTGTACTTCATACTCTTCGTAATTTCGTGACATCGAAGCTCGCTTTTGCCTTTCGCAAAGAAGATATCGAATATGTTGCCGATATTTTTCTACAGCCATTGACGAATAACCTCCTCTTGTACATCGTAAATCATCAATCGTAATTGATATTTTGCAACTGCCGATGCAATAAATTTTCTTTGGAAAAAAGTTTCATAAACTGGGACACGAACAGCTAAATAAAGTAAGCGATCGGGTTCAACTTTCTCTAATGCATCCCGATAATTTAAAAATTGTCCTAAAGCAGTATGGAATTCTGAAACATTCGATGGACTAATAAAGCTTTTAATTTTCACCGCTATTTTTTGTCCCCCTCGCTCTGCTCCTAAAAGTTGCTCCGCTGCTAAATCAATCTCAAAGTCTACATCATCCACATTGATTTCATAAGGATCTGCCGTAATCTTCCAGCCGTCTTTTTCTAAAGCATTTCTGACAATATTATGAAATCTATCTTTTGCCATAGGAGTGTACTATATTAAAAATTAGGCTGGTTAAAAGTAGATAATACGCAATATTCACAATATTCCTATTTTAGCTTAGGGGTTCGTTTGGCAGTAATGCCTGAAGA
>NZ_CAWPKW010000059.1:0-15620 GCF_963888615.1 Brasilonema octagenarum UFV-OR1
GAACAGGGAACAGGGAACAGGGAACAGGGAACAGGGAACAGGGAACAGGGAACAGAAAGTGTACCTAGCTTCGTCAAAAATAAAATATGAGTCCTATATGAATTTAATTCCGATCAAGCGTCCTCAACTATCGCGCCGTCAATTTATAAAAGTTTCTGGATTGTCTGGCATGAGTTTTCTTCTTGGTGGATGTGGAACACCTTTGTTTGAGGATATTGTAGGCAAACTGTCTGAACCACTCAACCAAAAAGTTGAAGCATTAATCTTGAATCCACAAAAGCCAGTACCAGAATTTTCTTACAGTCAGATTGAACCAGAAGCTTTGCTCATTAATAGCTTCAGGTATACTCCAATTATTGACAAAGCAAAATATCGTTTAATTGTTAATGGTGAAGTCAATAATCCCTTAAGCTTGAGTTTTGCAGAAATTCAATCTTTACCTCTGACTTCCATGATTATTCGTCATGTTTGTGTAGAGGGTTGGGCAGCAATAGTACAATGGGGAGGTATTCGATTACAAGAAATTGTTGCTCTTGCTCAGCCTAAAGCAAATGTGCGATATGTTTACTTCCAATCAGCTGATGGCTACTATTCAAGCTGGGATATTGCTTCAAGTTTACATCCCCAAACTTTATTAGCTTATCAGAAAAATGGCGAACCTTTGCCAGTAGAAAACGGTGCACCACTACGTTTGGCTTCTCCCATTAAACTTGGATATAAGCAAAGTAAGTGGATAACTCAAATTACACTAGCGAGTCAATTATTAAGTTCTCGGGGATACTGGGAAGATCAAGGATATGAATGGTTTGCGGGATTGTAATTCGGAAAGAGAAATTATGAAGACTAAAATCTTTCATTTCTTGATTAAAGCTGTCTTAAGAGACGAGTTTTCTCCTGCACAATTGTATTTTCAGATATAACACATTCAAATAGATGATTGCTCTGTTTGAATGTCTGTTTCTGGTGTGGTTAAAAATACTTTTTAAAAATATTTGTGAGAAAAATATGAACTTTTTCGACAAGTTAAACCAAGTCATTTCAGAAAATAAAAGTTTACTCTTTGTTGGGCTTGATCCAAATCCAGAAATGATGCCGACTTGCTTTCAATCTAAAAATATTATTTCTGGATTGTCGGATTGGTTGCAATTTATTATTTCTGAAACAGTCGATAAAGTCTGTGCTTATAAACCTACGCTTGGATTTTATGAAGTTTTAGGTGCTCCAGGTTTAGAACTCCTGCATCAAACTCTAGCAGCTATTCCTCCTCACATTCCAATAATTTTAGATGCAAAACATGGTGATTTAAACACCAGTACTATTTTCGCTAAAACTGTTTTTACCGAATGGGGTGTAGATGCGATAACTTTGAGTCCATATATAGGACAAGAGCATGTAGCCTCTTTTTTGGTTTATCCAGATAAAGCAGTTTTTATTTTATGTTGTACTTCTAATTCTAATGCGTTCAGTTTACAGCAATATCCTTCGAGTGAGTCACCTTTTTATTTACAGGTTGTCAAAGAATCAAAAAACTGGGGAACTCCAGAACAAGTGGGTTTAGAAGTGGGAACTACGAATCCTGATATTTTATCGCGTATTCGTGCAGTTTCTCCGGAACGAATGATCATGGCTCGTAGCATTTGGGCAGAAAGTGACAATCTTTATAAAATTTTAGCAGCTGGTCTGACGGCAAACGGAGATGGTCTTTTAATTCCTGTTCCTATAGATATGTTAACACAGGAAAATTTATCTGAACAAATTCAGTCTTTGCAAACACAAATCAATCAAGCAAGAACCGAAATAACCCAAAATGCTTCGAGTTGTTCTGTATGGTTTTCTGATGTTTGTTTATTAGAAAAACATCCCCAACTAGATTTAATTTTACAAATGTATGATATTGGTTGCATTATGTTTGGAAACTATGTGCAAGCATCAGGTAAGACTTTTCCTTATTATGTTGATTTACGCAAAGTTATTTCTACTCCGCAACTTTTTCATCAAGTTATCAAAGCCTATGAAGAGATTTTGAAAAACTTAAGTTTTGACCGAGTCGCAGGTATTCCTTACGGTTCTCTACCTACGGCTACTGGTTTAGCTTTACGTCTCAATTGTCCGATGATTTTCCCTCGCAAAGAAGTGAAAGCACATGGAACTCGAAAGCTAATTGAAGGTGAGTTTTTTCCTGGAGAAACGGTTGTCGTCGTTGATGATATTCTCATCAGCGGTAAAAGCGTCATGGAAGGAGCAGAAAAGTTAAAGTCTGTTGGATTAAATATAAATGATATTGTTGTCTTTATCGACCATGAACAAGGTGTGAAAGACCGATTACAACAAAACGGTTATCGAGGTCATTCTGTTTTAACAATGTCAGAAATCACAGAAACGTTGTATCAAGCTGGGCGAATTAATGAGGGACAATTTTCTGCTTTAAGTGAACGAAATGCTTAGTATGTTCAGCACGAAAAGAAACATAACCATACTAAAAAAACCATGAATGGATAAGTTTAAGGCATTGGATAGCATAAGAAGTTAACTTTACCATGCAAAACTTTTATGGTCTAAGATCAAATATGGGCAAGTTAGTAAATAAAGACAGGAATTTTGCAATCTTTATTTACATTGCAGGTGTTTGATCCTTTTTATTAACAGACGAACTTGATCTGGTTTATTACGAAACGAGTCTGTTGACCAAATTCGGTGAATATTCCAACAAGTGCTTGAAAAGCACTTGTTGTCTGAGGCGATCGCGATCTCTTGTAGTCGGTGAACTATTGCTGCGGACAACTATTCAAGACGAGTCTTTCACACTTGTAAACTGCTGTTCCATTTCCAGATATTGAGGTACACCAATCAGATTTTGAAATTCCTTGAACTCAACCAACTCCTGAAAATCCGCCGTAGTTCCCTGTTCTTTCAATTGACGCAAGCAAGCAGTCATAACCTTTGTCGCTGCAAGCAAAGCAGAAACTGGGAAAAACACAATCTTAAAACCTAACTCCTGCAACTGTGACGCTGAAAGTTCGGGAGTTTTGCCACCTTCCACAATATTAGCTACCAAAGGAACATCTGGAAACGCAGAGGCGATTTTTTGTAATTCTTCGACAGATTGAGGGGCTTCCACAAACAAGATATCAGCCCCAGCATCAATATAAGCTCTACCACGAGCGATTGCTTCTTCCAAACCCAATGGAGCACGAGCATCAGTGCGAGCAATAATAACTAAACCACTTTCACCACGCGCTTGCACAGCCGCCCGAATTTTACCAACGTGTTCAGCCATCGAAATGACTCGTTTTCCTTCAAAATGTCCACATTTTTTTGGCCATTCTTGGTCTTCTAGTAAAATCCCCGCAATTCCTTGCTGTACTGCGTCCTTTACAGTTCGGATGACGTTTAATACATTGCCATAGCCAGTATCCATATCAGCAATTAAAGGTATACTGACTGACTGAGCAATTCGTCCTGTGCTGACAAGTATTTCCGTCGCAGTCATCAAACCATAGTCTGGTACACCAAGTGTAGAGGCGGCGATACCAAAACCACTAGTCGCGATTAATTCAAAACCTAATTGTTCAGCCAGTTTTGCTCCCAAGCAATCGTAAACGCCAGGAATGATGATAATTTCCGGACGCTGTAGTAATTGTCGCAGCTTTTGACTAGAGGGTTGCATATAAATCAGTGAACAGTGAGCAGTGAACAGTGAGCAGTGAACAGGGAACGCTTAACAGGGAACACAACGACCACGCTCAGTGCATCGCGCTTAACAGGGAACAGGGAACAATTGATAACTGGTAACTGATAAAGTTTTGTCTTGTTTAGATTAGCACAACAGGTGCATGGCATGAACAATTCAAAATGGACTGCGTCCTTGCACTCTAGAAAAACAAAAATTAAAAAATCAAATAAATTTTTGCGGAATTCACGGTATTAACACTACTTATAAGTATAAAGCTTTGCATTTTTGCCAGAGTTAATACTTGCAACTTCAATTTTCTATTCCACAATAGAGATTGAACACCTTTACCTTAATTTTTATTAATGCAATCCTCCTCCACAACCACTCCTGATTTAATTGTTCTCGGTTTCCATGCTCTTTCCGATCCATTGAGAATTGGCGTTATCGAACTACTGCGAAATAAAGAGCTTTGTGTGTGTGACTTGTGCGAGGCTTTAGAAGTCAGCCAATCAAAGTTGTCTTTTCACTTAAAAACTCTTAGGGAAGCTGGTTTGGTTCGCTCTCGTCAGGAAGGACGCTGGATTTACTACAGCCTCAATATACCCCAATTTGCTGCCTTAGAGCAGTACCTGTCCGAGTTCCGCCGCTTGTACCAAATTATGCCTGCTCGTTTGTGTCAAGAGCCATCCTAACGCATCAACTTTTTTTGATTAATTTGTGTAACATAATCTACTTGAAATCTTGACACATCAAGTTTTTTTGAAATAATAGAGATAGAAATGTAACACTCTACGGGAATGAGGTCAATGAAGAAGAAAAATCTTCTTAAGCAACTTTCGTTTCTTGACCGCTTCCTAACCGTTTGGATTTTTTTAGCAATGGTTATTGGGGTCTGTTTGGGTTACTTTATTCCCGCAATAGATACCTTTATTAACCAATTCCAGGTAGGAACTACTAATATACCCATTGCCATCGGCTTAATTCTAATGATGTATCCGCCTCTTGCCAAGGTGCGATATGAAGACTTGGGTGATGTGTTTCGTAATGGTAAAATTCTCCGTCTGTCGCTCATTCAGAATTGGGTTATTGGACCAATTTTGATGTTTGTTCTGGCTATTATTTTCTTACATAATTATCCAGAATACATGGCGGGATTGATTCTGATTGGATTAGCCCGTTGTATTGCAATGGTTGTTGTTTGGAGTGATTTAGCAAGAGGAGATACTGAATACACAGCCGGACTTGTGGCGTTCAACAGTATATTTCAAGTGCTGTTTTACAGTCCTTACGCTTGGTTTTTTATGACTGTTTTGCCACCTCTATTTGGCTTGAAGGGAAGTACAGTCAACATTGGTATTGGAGAAATTGCCCAGAGTGTCTTTATTTATTTAGGAATTCCCTTTATTGCTGGATTCCTAACTCGCGTTCTTCTGGTGAAAGCAAAGGGAAAAACATGGTATCACACTGAGTTTATTCCTAAAATTAGCCCAATCACGCTTATCGCTTTACTGTTTACCATCGTGGTGATGTTTAGCTTAAAGGGAAATCTCATTGTTCAGATTCCCTTTGATGTTGTCCGAATCGCAATTCCAATGCTGATTTACTTCATACTTATGTTTTGTATCAGCTTCTACATGGCTTGGAAAATCAAAGCTGATTATGCAAAAGCAGCAAGTGTGGCGTTTACGGCTGCGGGTAATAATTTTGAGTTGGCGATCGCCGTTGCTGTCGCTGTATTCGGAATCAACTCAGGGGCAGCTTTTACTGCTGTAATTGGTCCGTTGGTAGAAGTTCCTGTGCTGATTGGTTTAGTGAATGTTGCACTCTGGTTTCAAAGACGATTTTTCTCGTCTTCTGAACCAAGAACTTCGTAGTTTTTTATAGATCACCATAAAGGGGTTTCCTACAGAATTTAATACTGAATCAGAAGCTATTACTAATTTTCATGACAACGTTCAATCATCCACCCAGAATCTTGTTTTTATATGGCTCTTTGCGAGAGCGTTCTTATAGCCGCCTTCTAGCAGAAGAAGCTGCCCGAATCATAGAGGAATTTGGTGCAGAAGTCCGGTTTTTTAACCCACGGGAATTACCAATTCATGGAAGCGTACCAGATACACATCCCAAGGTACAGGAATTACGAGAATTAAGCTTGTGGTCTGAGGGTCAAGTGTGGTCTTCTCCTGAGATGCATGGTAACATCACTGGTATATTGAAAAACCAAATTGACTGGATTCCTCTAAGTTTAGGAGCAGTCAGACCGACTCAAGGCAGAACTTTAGCAGTCATGCAAGTCAGTGGCGGTTCTCAGTCTTTCAACGCCGTCAACACTTTGCGGATTCTGGGGCGTTGGATGCGAATGTTTACGATTCCGAATCAGTCTAGTGTCGCTAAAGCTTACCAGGAGTTTAACGAAGACGGGACGATGAAGGATTCACCTTACCGCGACCGCGTCGTTGATGTCATGGAAGAACTCTATAAGTTCACCTTGCTGTTGCGTGACAAGGTGGATTATCTCACAGATCGCCACAGCGAACGTAAGGAAAAAGTAGCTAAAGAAGTCGTTATGTTGGCGAATAAGGCTCTTGAAATGAACTCAAGTAAAGACACGTAGTGATTGCTGTTGCTTTTCATTGTGAGCGAGTCAGTCAGCATGACCTATAAGAATAACTTTTAATGGATTTCTTGAATATCTAATAGAGAGGAAACGCGCGTGAAACGAGTCATGTTTGTTTGCAAGAAAAACTCCCGTCGTTCTCAAATGGCAGAGGGATTTGCTCGCACATTGGGAGATAGTAAAATTGCTGTTAACAGTTCCGGACTGGAATCAAGTTTTGTAGATCCAACAACTGTTCAAGTGATGTCAGAAATTGGCATTGATATTAGTCATCAAACTTCCAAACCTTTAAATAATTTCAAAGCTGAAGATTATGATGCTGTGATTTCTCTTTGTGGTTGTGGAGTCAATTTACCTGAAGAATGGGTGATAAGAGATGTGTTTGAAGATTGGCAACTAGATGATCCAGAAGGACAAAGTATAGAAACCTTTCGCCGTGTTCGAGATGAAGTTAAAGAACGAGTCGTGAAGTTGATTAAATCGTTAAGTCAAAGTTGAACTGTAATCAAGGGGTAACAAGTTTGAACAAGGCTGCTCATTGAAACAAAAATCCCCATCCTCAGGCAATGCCCAGGTGGGGAACGTCAACTAGCGAGGATTAGTCAATGAGTTGTGGAGTGGGAATTTGCGTATCAATATCTGCTTGAGACAAAGTAGGGATTAACCAGTTGGTTTCACCCACCTTGTATACTTTGGCAGGTTCAACATTCAATTCAATTACACCAGTTGCTGGATTAGCTCTAGCAATAGACTGTGTACCATCGACAAACTTAACGGCGATTGGTTCACTCAGCTCTTGTGGTTGAGCATTTGGACTCAGAACGACCTGAGTAAGAGCGGGCAAGTAGATGCCATCGCAATCCCAATCATCATCGGTGATTTGCCCTGCTGCTAAATAGTAGAGTTGAGTAGGAGATTTTTTCGGTTTATTGGCATAAACAGCTAACGTCTTTCCAGTTTCATTGCGGCACTGTGCCCGTTTTCTGGCTGTTTCTATGACATTCTTCTGAAACTGCAATTGTGCCAACCGCTGCTGAAATTGCTCAGGCGTATAGCCAGCTTGCTCAGGCGCATTTTTCACACTTAGAAGTTGATTGAGCGCTTGAGTGACTTCAGCATAGTCAGCCCCCTTGGTGAAATCCTTGCCTGCCCAAGAAGGCTGAGCAATCACCAAGTTCACGATAAACACGAGCGCGACAAGAACAATTTTGAGAAACTGCATATTTTACTTCTTTGTTTGAGATGAGTATTTGTTCTAACAAAAAATGTGATGAGGAAGTTGGAAGCTGCTTAATACCTTAGTAAGAGAGTATTCAGCCAGACTTATTGCAAGATTAATGATTTTCTACATCTTTCTGGATAACTTCTATTGGTTTATTAGCCTGGAGACACTGGATGTAAGTGTACATTTTACTAGACTTGTGATTACTTTACTTGAACCAAGTTAATCAATCAAAAAAAATACTCTTAGCTGTTTCTTCAATAAATCTAAATGATGATTTTCTTAGCCAATATTTAAAGTTTGAAAATATATAGTTCATGTCACTGACACTAGAACATGGCATGGTGGAGTTTGAGGAGACTTTGAAAGCTTTATAAGCGTGAGCAGTTTTATAGTTCGCTTGATTGAGATTGACTTCAATCACTTATCAGTTATCACTGTTCACTTCTTCAAAACTGGAGACATTTTTAAGCTTGTTTCGATTCACCCAACGATTGATAAATTCGTTATTTTTTCTACGTACCTTAATTTGCACTTTCTTGTCGCCTAACTTGACGACTTCGGCAGGAATTGTGTGAACATCAGCAGAGTCTGAACGAGCCTTATAAAGCCAAACAACTTTTTGCCCAACTTCAAAAAAATCAGAATTACTAACTAAGGAAGGAAGAGTTGTTGCCCAGGAGGGCAAAGCAATTATTAAACTAATCACAAGTACTAAGACTACTAAAGAGATTTGGAAAAGTTTCATGTTTTTTACGATGACAAACTTTGAGTTTTGAATTTGGAAATTTGAATTGTTTTGATAAGTCCCATTAAACATAGGCAAATAGCTGCCAAAGTAATTGGAGTTAGCGCGGCACTGTCTAAGATAATAAAGACGCCTAAGCCTATCAATACAAAGGGAACAAGATTACTGCCATAGCACTTTAGCAGATTGGCGAGTGCTCTTTGGCAGGTAAGTTTGTATGTCAGATAGCACCAAACTCCAACTAATAACAAAAAGATTGCAACTATCACCAGCAATTCAGAAAAGGTACTGTTAGCAAACAATGGCATATAAATGCCTACATTATCACTACCATTGGCGATGGTAATAGCCGCCACACTATAAGCTTGGGGAGACACAAAACTAGCGAAGGCAGAAGAATGAGAAAATTCGGTTTCGGTCTCAACAGATGAATCGCTTTCTGGATTTAGCAGACAATTTAGTCCAATGCTGATGGGTACTAAACCCAGAAGCCCAATCCAATGGGATGGCAAGACTAAGCCTCCTAGAAAACCAACTAGGCTGGCAACAACCAGAGTACAAAAGCCCAGGTACTGACCAATCACAATGTGCCGACGACGGAAAGTTGCATTCACCTGAGAGAACAACAGCGTGAGAATGACCAAATCATCCAAGTTTGTGGCTATAAAAGCTGTGATGCCCGTGGGAATTGCACTGATAAGTTCGTTCATTTCTATCTCTCTTCAATTTTCATGCTATTACTGTCTTACACTAAGCGTATTGCAGTCATAAGTTCGTTCACTTTTATCTCTCCTGAATTTTCATGCTATTGCTGTCTTACACTAGCATCGGATTATGTCTGCAAATGCTTAGGAAACTGCTACTTAGTGAAGCGTGGAGGTGTAGCGTCTCCAATTCAACTGATAGGCTGTACTCGCTGAGAATGAGGTGCTTTCTTTCATTATCCTGTGTGAAATTGCTTGTTCAAAGCAAATATTCTTTTTTATCAAAATGCTTTAAGGATTATTTTGATAAGAGTCAAATGATAAGAGTCAAAAGAGTCTAGATTTTAAGAATCTTATGCATTTGGGCAAGTTATATTCAGACTCTCTTGCTGTTGAGGAAGAAAAAAGCATTTTTACCTCATTCTTATCGACGAATTAATTCTCAATAGTTTTGTTATTCTCATCAATTTGCTGCTTAACACTCATAAGTTTATAACTGGAAGCTTCCTTGGAAAATTTGCTATTGATTTGGGCATGGCGTCCTGGTAATATATGTAATTTAACTTCTTTTGATTCTGGAACTAAAGTTACTTTTATCTCATTGAGAGCTTGCTGCTGCTCTTTGATAATTTGAGTCAGTTCGTTTAGCCGTTGAGTGTGTAATTCATCCAATTTTTCATGAAGTAGTTCAATGTTTTGTCCAGCTTTGAGATTCACTTGGTGATCAATTTCGGCATTTCTGCGATCTGTATCAGACTGGCGATTCTGACTCATTAAGACAATAGGGGCTGTGTAGGCTGAAGCAAATGAAAACACTAAGTTGAGCATCATGAATGGAGACTCATCCCAGTGAGGAACACCAGGCATGGCGTTTAGACCTACCCAGCCCGCCAAAATTGCGCTTTGACCGATGAGAAATCCCCAAGAACCTACTTGTGCGGCTAATTTATCGGCAAGGCGCTGCCCGTGAGTCAATTCTTTAGTAGATATGTTTTCGACTGCTAAATGCTGTTTCTTTACCTGAGAAGAATTTTGAATGACTTTTGCATCAACACTGTTTGATAATGTTTTTTTGGTAGAATTCATATTGCACCTCTTTGCGTCGTTTCGTTTGTGTTTCACCTGATGTTTTTCAATGTACGCTGACCAAACGATAAGAGCAAACAGTCTTTGTTTTTGAAACGATAAAAAAAAGTGATTGTTAACGAATTCATAGCTGAGACTCTGTTTTTGTTCTTATTTATTTGAGTCTCAGTGTTGTCTGTTATTTTGAAAACCCTTTTGAGCGGTCATACTTTTGTACCAACTCATCTAGTTCAGCTTGCATCATCGCACGAACCTGTTCGTAACAAGCATCTACGTAGGTGCGATCGCGAGCCGCAACACGCCCATAACGCTCAAATACAATTGGTGCACAGACGTGAGTGTGAATCTGCATGGGGAAGGGGATATTTGGTAAAGGTCCAATCCCCACCCCCCAAGGTAGCCCAAGGTAAACTGGGAATACGCCCGTGTTCCCATCAAGTAACCAAGGAAAGCCCCATTCATGCAATTGTTTCATCTGGTGGTAGAAATCAGCTAGCACAATCAAAGTTGAGTGTGCACCATGAGAAATAATGGGCACAATTGGTACCTCTTCTCGTAAAGCCAACTTGATGAACGCCTTATTATTTGCCAGATGAATTCGGTTTCGCCAAGTGTAAGGACGAAACAAATCCTGTGCACCTCCTGGGTAAACCAGTAGTGCTGCATCCTTTCGTAGGGCTGCACTCGCCATTTTGGGATGTGCTATAATAGCTCCCACCGGAGCACCCGGCACAGCAAAGATAGGGGTATCCCAAGCTGACGGGTGCATCAAGGCGTAGGCTAATCGCTCATAACCAAAAGTGCGGAACCAGTCATACATGAACATTGACGTATCAGGTGAACCCAACCCGCCATTATGGGAACCGACAATCAACACTTTTCCATCTGATGGCATATGATGCCACCCAGAGGTTTGAACCCGAAAATAGTAGCGGTAAAACCATTCCCATATCGGCATCCAAGCTTTTATAATCTCAGGGTTTCGCTCCGATAAAGACCAACCATCGAACCTACGACCAGAGGCTTTTGAGTTAGTACCCGAGTTATTTGTGAAAATACTTAACTGCTCTAATAATTCAGAAAAGGGGTTAGAGATTTTGTCGTCGTAGTCCTGGTTACGCATAAAAATATTGTTGAATACCTTTACCTTATAGCGTTTCCCAAGCAATTGAGGTACGCCTAAATCTTTTTCTCAGAGTTAATACCTTTAAAAACGTACCTGACCAGGTTGGTAACTGCTATAACGTACCTGACCAGGTTGGTAACCGCTATAATGTCTTTCTCCTACACCCCCATGCCCCTACACCCCTACACCCTTTTTCAACCTAAATCACCACAATAAAAGCAATATATGCTGAGTAACCGTATACTTTTTTAAATAGAAAATTGAATTTTTAAGATAACTTTATACAAAATTTTCAGGATAGAACAAATGAATTAACCTACTTTATTGGTAATTAAGGCTATTTTCTACCAGTATAAGTACATAGACTACTGTCTTTTTTAGATAAAGATGCTTTGGAGATAATTGTAAGTTAGTGAACATTAAGGTAGGTTTAAAAAATACAAAACTACCAAAGATTGCTTACCAGCTACGACTTTATCCCTATCTTCTAGCTGGAGTAAAAAGCAAACTTTCAATAGTGGGTGCGAAATTTGGAATTTGAAAAATCACAGTCACATCTCGCACATTAACGCAGGAAATCTTTCATGAAGAAAAGGCACAAATTAGCGCTGGCTAGCGCTAGCATTGCTTTGGGTTTTGGTGGCATCCAAGCAAAACCAGCAGAAGCTGCTGCAGTTGGTCCGGTTGACGTCTATGCTGCTGCCAGCTTGAACGGCAGCCTGCAGGCTGCTGAGGCACTTTACAAGCTAAGCAATCCAGACGTCACCTTTAACAATACCTTTGGGGCTTCTGGTACTCTGGTTAATCAAATCCTAACAAATACAGATAATAGAAATATAGATGTCTTCTTCCCAGTATCCGAAGCACCCTTAGATACTCTGCAATCTAACGGCAAACTGGTAGCAGGAACCAGACAAGACGTAGTAGGCAACACCTTGGCTATAATCCAGCCTACAAATTCAACCGTACCTATATCAAGCGTTCAAGACTTAGTAAATGTGACCCGTAACGTGATTATTGGTAATCCTGCGACTGTTCCAGCCGGACAGTTTGCCCAGCAATTATTTAGGAATTCAGGGATATCGCTCCAACCACCCAAACTTGTCTACGGCACGGATGTGCGTGATGTATTAAATCAAGTGTCAAGCATCACTAATGATACTATAGATGCGGGCGTTGTTTACACCACAGATGCTCTAACACAACCTGATCTAGTCAAAATTGCATACACTCCGCCTACCAACCTTTACTCTCCGATTGTTTATGGTTCTGCTGTACTTGCACAATCTCAAAACCTAAATGCAGCTAGAGATTTTAACAGCTTTCTGGGCAGCCCTCAAGCATTCACCGTGTTTCAGTCATATGGATTCACTAAGCCCGTTCCCGAACCTCTGACTATTGGTGGCACAATAGCAGCAGGTCTATTCGGTGTTGCAATGAAGCGAAAAGCAGCTAAAGCTAAAGCTAAAGCAGCAGTGAATTAAAGGTTTTTGGCAGTACCCAGCAATCAAAATTGAACTCACAACTGTAAGTAGGAATTAACCCAGGTTACGCCTGGGTTTTTTTGCAGTTTTGTCTGATGATTAAGGAGGATAATGCACTTTCTGAGCCGTGAAGCTCAGAGACTGTAAAAGCGATCGCCCATCGCAATAAAACATAAAATAGTGAAAATCTAGACAAAGTCGAGATTATGACAGTCAATCCACAAACCATCGACTCATTTCGAGCCTTAGCACTTCAGGTAACGTGCCATGCAGTCAACCAAGCAACTGACCGTCAGGAAGCACGTTCTTTGATGCAAAATACTATCAAGCGTTTAGGACAACAAATCGCTGCCAGTATTGCATTCATCGGCTTTGACTGTCGTTTAATTGTTCTACCAGAATACTTCCTCACAGGCTTTCCAATGGGAGAGTCGCTGGCTGTCTGGGGGGAAAAAGCTTGTCTAGAAATGGCGGGTGCTGAATACGAAGCACTCAGTAAAATTGCACAAAAACAGGGTATTTTTATTGCAGGTAATGCCTACGAGCTTGACCCCAATTTTCCAGAGCTATACTTTCAAACCTGCTTTGTTATCGACCCATCAGGGTCAGTTGTCTTGCGGTATCGACGGCTGAATTCTATGTTTGCTCCGACACCCCATGATGTTTGGGAGAAATATCTTGACTGTTACGGACTTGAAGGGGTGTTTCCGGTTGCAAAGACTGAAATTGGGAATTTGGGGGCGATCGCATCAGAAGAAATTTTATATCCGGAAGTAGCGCGCTGTCTAGCAATGCGTGGAGCAGAGATTTTTCTGCACTCAACCTCAGAAGTTTATGGCAAAGAACGCGCTCCCAAAGAAGCAGCAAAAATCTGCCGCGCTGTGGAAAATATGGCTTACGTAGTCTCATCCAATACTGCTGGCATCGCTAATATCCCCATCCCTATTGCTTCTGCCGATGGTGGCTCTAAAATCATTGACTATCGAGGGTTGGTTTTAGCTGAGACAGGCGAAGGGGAGAGTATGGCAGCATTTGCTGAGATAGACTTGGCTGCTTTACGCCGCTACCGCCGCCGCCCAGGGTTAAATAATTTACTTTCACGACAACGGTTTGAACTCTACGCAGAAAGTTATGGTCACTCGCACTTTTACCCGGCTAACAGTATGCTGGAAAAAGAAGTAGACCGCAAACACTTTATCCAAACACAGCAAGAAACGATAGAGCGCCTAACTAAACTAGGGGTGATTTGAGTCATGTCCAAACCAATAGAAATCCGCAACCCCTGGACTGGAAAATTTGATTATGTGATTATACCACTACCCCCAAAGCTGATAGTACAGCAATGCAACCGCTTGCGCAGAGCACAAAGAAGTTGGTTGCAGCTTGGTTTAGAAGGGAGAATTGAAGTTTTGCAACAGTGGAAGCAAGCGATTATATCTGGACGCGATAAACTGCTTGAAACTTTGGTCAATGATACAGGAAGATTATCAATATCGCAATTAGAAATTGACTCATTCCTCTCTAGCATTGATAGGTGGTGCAAATTAGCACCAGAATTGCTGCAAGAATCTGTCAAAGATACAGCAATTTCTTTTATCGAACTGCAACAAACAGCGGTTCCTTACCCTCTAGTTGGGGTTATTAGTCCGTGGAACTTTCCTCTGCTGCTTTCAACAATCGATACAATCCCAGCATTACTCGCTGGTTGCGCTGTAATCGTCAAACCCAGTGAAATTGCTCCCCGCTTTACCGGACCATTGTTGGCATCAATTAATACAGTTCCAATATTACGTGATGTATTAACTTTTATAGAGGGAGCAGGCGAAACCGGAGCTGCACTCATTGAGTATGTGGATTTGGTATGCTTTACTGGAAGTGTGGCAACAGGTCGAAAAGTAGCAGAAGCAGCAGCCAAACGCTTCATTCCTGCCTTTTTGGAATTAGGAGGTAAAGACCCGGCTATTGTACTGTCGTCCGCTAATTTAGACTTAGCAACATCAGCAATTTTGTGGGGTTCTGTCGTCAACACTGGACAGTCGTGTCTTTCTATAGAGAGGATCTACGTTGCTGAATCTATTTTTGAAAAGTTTGTTGAACAACTGCTAGCCAAAGTGCAACGCCTTGAGTTAGCTTACCCTAGGCTGGAGAATGGAGAAATTGGTCCGATTATTGCAGAAAGACAAGCAGCAATTATCAGCGACCATCTGCTAGATGCAGTGGAACAGGGAGCAGTTGTTCACTGTGGCGGTGAAGTTGAGAATTACGGAGGATCTTGGTGGTGTCGTCCTACAGTTCTCACTTCTGTGAACCATTCTATGAAAGTGATGACCGAAGAGACATTTGGTCCTATTATGCCAGTGATGCCTTTTTCCACAATTGAAGAAGCAGTGAACTTGGCAAATGATTCGATTTATGGACTGAGTGCAGCTGTTTTTGCCTCGTCGGAAACAGAAGCTTTGAAAGTTGCGCGTCAGATAGATGCAGGTGCTATTAGTATTAATGATGCTGCTCTGACTGCTCTTATGCATGAGGGAGAAAAAAATGCTTTCAAATTTTCTGGTATGGGTGGGTCACGCATGGGACCAGCGGCGCTGACACGTTTTATGCGAAAAAAATCTTTTTTGGTGAAAACAAAGAACATCAGCGATCCTTGGTGGTTTGATAACATGTCGGGTGGTTGACCAAGAAAGGGTGTAGGGGTATGGGGGTGTAAGGGTGTAGGGGAGCCACTGCCCTTCGGGTATCTCCTGCACCAGACGCTACGCGTTCGCCCTCTGGGCGTGCGCTTACGCTTACGCAGAGCCGGCACGAGGGAAACCCTCCCGCAGCGCTGTCTCACCCTGCGCGGGTTAAGCGCGTTGAGGAGCCACTGCGTTGCGGAGAGCAGCGCCTTGCGGAGCCAGTCCTGCAGAGAGAAGTGCCTTGCGCGGGTTCCCCGCGTTGTGGCAACTTCGGAGAGG
>NZ_CAWPKW010000060.1:0-791 GCF_963888615.1 Brasilonema octagenarum UFV-OR1
CCACTAAGATCAAGAGCAGATTGTTTAGGATGCTCAAAATCATAACTGCCATGTCCGGTAAAGTGAAAGATATTGTATTTATCGGCAAGAGCTTCTTGTACAGCGATTTTGGTAGCTTGTTCGCCAGAAATTCGCTTGTTGTTGGGATGGTTGAAAAGCTGGTTAATCGCAGCAGATTCATATTGCGCATGGAGTAGGATATCAAACCCCGCGCTGTCGGGATGTTCCACACTCAGCAGTTGGTGTGATTCCTCGTTGCTTGTTGACGAAATCTGCTGTAAAGATATGCCGACTTGGGCGCTGGGTAGATAAGTAGTGGTGAAATCTTCGGGAAACAGCGCATCAAGCGGGAAGCGGTGCAAGTCGCGGTGGGGAACTAAGATAAGATTTTGGATTGATTCGTTGTTAATTTCGTTATTAATTTCGCTCACTATAGCTGAGATATTGAGGATATCACCAAGCTGCTTGAGCATTTGAGGCAAATTGTCACGCCAGTTATTTTGTTGTGCAACTTGCTTATCTTCGCTTTTGCCGTAATCCTCATATTGTTGATTCCATTGTTTCACCCAGCTTTCAAACTCAGGCAAAAACGAGGGAGTAGAAATGACGCTGGGTTGAGCAGCGTTGTGTTTGATAATAAAAGTGCTGAGGGCAAAAGGGCTGAGATGCCAATAGACAACAGCAGTTGTGGGATTCGTCAGCCGTTGCATATCACCATACCTGGGACTGAGGATATCTTGCTTCTGGGCATCTAGAATCCAAGTGAGGTAGAGATTTTTATTTCTCTCAGC
>NZ_CAWPKW010000061.1:0-788 GCF_963888615.1 Brasilonema octagenarum UFV-OR1
GTGTTTTTAAATGCGCCATCACCACGGTTGCAAAAATGTTATCACTTGCTTCAAGTTCTGTCCAACGGCTTTCGTAGTCCAAAAGCTTGACAGTTCCAAATTCAAAGTTCAACCGAGTATCGGGATAACTATAACTGTAGCTATTTGGTCGCCATTGACGGTTAGCGTCACACAAAATTGCTAAACTAACAGCAGGCTGGTGGAAGCGGTCAAAAATCCGGAAGCTGTATGTAAACATCCGCTCTGCAAAGTTTTCTTCCGGTTGGGCTTGAATTTCGACATGCACCAATAACCAAAGTTCTTGTCCTTGGGTACGCCAAACTTTAACTAATTTATCAGCGTATCGTTTGCCTTGTTCGGCTTCGCGGGCGATTTGTTGAAATTCTTTATCCAGAAACTCGTAGGGACGTTCCCAATTAATTAATCCAGCAGTTTCAGGAAAGAAAAATTGCATTGCTTGGGGAAAATAAGCTTCTAGGACTTCTTTCCACGGACTATCAAAATCGGCGCGTTCATTCACATCGCTCATGAATTGTTTGTATGGATTGTCTTGCTTAACCAATTGCGTATTCTGTCAACTGTCGCATAAATGGCGAATGAAATCCAAGAACAATATCGTCGTTCCACTCGCAATGACACACCGATAAATTTTTCTGCCCGCCTACTTATACTAAAGTGCTACTCGCTTTCATTTGCTTGCAAGCAGTTAAGCTAATCCTCCATACCAGTATGAGCAATTGAAGAGTGGTTGCTCATACCGTACTTTTTACACATTCAAACATACTAAG
>NZ_CAWPKW010000062.1:0-15404 GCF_963888615.1 Brasilonema octagenarum UFV-OR1
GCGTGTCCCTTTGGGACTTACGCGTAGCGTCTCCGCAGGAGATACCCGAAGGGCGAACCCGAAGGGTTAACAGTAAACAGTAAACATTTATTTGATAACTGTTTACTGATAAATTTTAATCACGAATGTAGACAAATGAATACAGATGTTTTAAATAATCAACAAGATTTTCCAATATTAGAAATCAAAGACCTTTATGTTAATTATGGGGGAATTGAAGCTCTACAAAAAATTAACTTATTCGTGAACAATGGTGAGGTTGTTACCCTCATAGGTGCTAATGGTGCTGGCAAAACGACGACTCTCCGCGCTATTTCCAAAATAATTAATCCTCGCCACGGCACAATTATGTACAGCGGACGCAATATTACGCGTCGCCAACCTCATGAAGTTGTACAATTGGGGATTGCCCACTGTCCTGAAGGAAGAAGAGTATTAGCTCGGCAAACAGTTTTAGATAATTTACTTTTGGGTGCTTATATTCGCTCTAATCAAACAGAGGTGAGAAATGATATTCAGTACCAATTTGAGATGTTCCCGCGTTTAGCACAAAGGCGTCATCAACTTGCAGGAACTCTCAGTGGTGGTGAACAACAAATGTTAGCAATAGCTCGTGCTTTGATGAGTAAACCTAAACTTTTGCTTTTAGATGAGCCTAGCTTAGGTTTAGCACCAACAATTGTTCGTGAAATTTTCAGTATTATTCAGAATCTGCGTGCAACAGGCGTTACTATCCTTCTAGTTGAACAAAACGCCAATCTTGCCCTACAAATTGCAGACCGTGGTTATGTATTAGAAGCAGGTTGCATTACATTATCAGGTGCAGCATCACAATTAATTACTGATGAGCGAGTGAAAAAAGCTTATTTGGGTTGATGAAGCCGTGCAGTCAAAAAAATATACCAAAAGATAGTTGATTCAACGAGTGCCTACGTTTTTTGATAGAAAATACATGGGATGACTTGTCGCTGTTTAATGACTTTAGTGAAAAGGAAAAAGTTATTTGAGCATTTAGACCAGTTGCAACATACAACAGCAACCCTGTGTCCTTAAAATTATATATAGAAAGCTTTCGTGATCATCGCTCACACCAGTCAGTTGTTGATTTTCTCAGATCTTGCACCTTCCCCTGAGTACGCCTTGAACTCAAGTTCAAGGCTTATAACCAAAGTCCGTTAAAACGGACTGGTATGTATATTCAGTAAGCTTTAGCTTACTTGAACTTTGAGCCAAGAAATTTATTTCTTGGCGGGCCCAAAAGCTGGTGCAAGATCTCAGTTTTCAAATCCTAATTTTTTCACCAGTTCCCCTAGAACTAAATGTTGCCTGAACACTCCTTACCGAAACTACCTCTCCCAATCACTGACACAAACCGGTTGGCAGTACTGCATCGGTACGATATCCTGGATACTCCGCCGGATGCTGCATTTGATGATCTGACGCAATTAGCAGCTCAGATTTGCCAAACTCCAGTCGCGCTTATTACTTTTGTGGATGCTGATCGCCAGTGGTTTAAGTCGAGCTTTGGAGTGCAAATGACGGAATTACCATTGGATATAGGGTTTTGTCCTGCTATTGTTCAAACGGGAGACTCGTTAATCATTCCAGATACGCAAGCAAATCCAGAGTTTGCCACAAATTTAGCAGTGTCTGATAACGGTCTACGTTTCTATACAGGAGTTCCCCTGACCACGTCAGACGGCTATGTTGTTGGAACGCTGTGTGTGCTGGATTTTGTTCCACGTCAGATGAGTGAAAAGCAAATCAATGGCTTACGCATTTTAAGTCGTCAAGTGATGACGCAACTAGAACTACGGCTGTCTGCTCGGAAAGTGGCTCAAACGAATATAGCATTGACTGCTGTATCTGCTGGTGTTGCAACAAGCGTAGGAGAAACGTTTCTTTACTCGCTTGTGCAACATTTGAGTAAGGCGTTAGGCGTGAAGTATGCTTACATTGGGTTGTTAGCAAACCATGAACCAGAAGTGATTGAAGCGATCGCAGTCTGTGCAGATGGACGCATCGTAGACAACTTCGAGTATTTGCTGCGCGACACCCCTTGCCAAGAAGTCATCCAGCAACGCAAGCTGTGCTGCTATCCCCACAACGTGCAGCAGCAGTTTCCAGACGCCCCCCTGTTGGCTCCATTTCAGGTGGAAAGTTATGCCGCAATTCCCTTCTACGACTCGACAGGTGCTGCACTCGGTTTGCTGGGTGTGATGGACGACAAACCTTTAGAGGCGATTGCATTAACCGAATCACTCCTAACAATCTTTGCTGTACGGATTGCTACAGAATTAGAACGACAGCTAGCAGAGACATTGCTGTACGACAGTCAACACCGAGTTCAAAACCTGCTTGCCAATATGCCAGGGATGGTGTACAGGTATGTTCCTGGTGTAGATGGTTCAAGTCGCTTTGTTTTCGTTAATTATGGCTGCTACGACTTGTTTGAAATAGAACCAGAAACTGCACTTCAAGATGCCAATTCCATTTGGGACTTAATCCACCCAGAAGACTTAGCCTCGTTTCAAGTGTCGGTTGCTTATGCGATTGAGCATTTTCTGCCGTGGGACTGGGTGGGACGTGTGATCACCCCTTCAGGGCGACTCAAGTGGATTCAAGGTCGATCCAGTGCAGAGGAAACCTTAGATGGAATTGCATGGGATGGCTGGCTAATTGATATTACTGAACGTAAGCGCGTTGAAGCAGCCTTAGGAGAACGCGAGCAAGAGCTTAAACTTGCACTTGAAACCAGCAAGCTTGGCTCTTGGCAACTTGATCTCAAGAGAAACGTTTTATCTGTCTCTAACCAATGCAAAATGAACTTTGGTGTTCCACTTTCATCTGAGCTTTCGCACCAGCTTTTGATGGAACGGA
Source organism: Brasilonema octagenarum UFV-OR1 (assembly GCF_963888615.1). NCBI lineage: Bacteria > Bacillati > Cyanobacteriota > Cyanophyceae > Nostocales > Scytonemataceae > Brasilonema > Brasilonema octagenarum. The sequence continues at coordinate 2,881 of NZ_CAWPKW010000062.1, forward strand.
TTCATCCATATGATCTAGCTTGGGTGCAAGCGGCGATACAAGAGTCAATCGCCAATCACACTGATTACGATGTGGAGTACCGTACCGTTTGGGACGATGCTAGTATTCACTGGGCGCTGGTGAGAGGTTGTCCGATTTATGACAGAGCAGGCAATCCTGAGCGTATGATGGGTGTGTCAATGGACATCACTGCTCGCAAACAAGCTGAAGCTACTTTGCGAGAAAGCGAAGCGCGATTACGGTTTGTGCTCGACTCTTGCCAGATTGGTGAGTGGGATTTAGATTTGACGACTCAACCCTATAGCGCGAGGCGATCGCTCAGACACGACCAAATTTTTGGTTATGACTCACTGCTGCCAGAATGGAGCTATGAAATCTTCTTAACATATGTTCACCCTGATGATCGAGCTTCTGTTGCTCAAAAGTTCCAGCACACGCTCTCAACTTGGGCAGATTGGGATTTTGAATGCAGAATTATCCGCTCAGATGGACAACTTCGTTGGATTTGGGCGAAGGGTAGTGTTTACCGAGACGCGGACAACATTGCGTCCCGATTGCTAGGAGTGGTGGTTGATTTTACCGAACGTAAACAAGCACAAGCGTCACTGCGCGAAAGCGAAGAATTAAATAGCCAAATTTTGGAGAGCAGCTACGACTGTATCAAGGTATTGGACTTAGATGGGAAAATACTCTACATCAATTCAGGTGGGCAGCGTTTACTAAATATTTGTGACTTGGGCTGTTATCTCAACAGCGATTGGATACAATTTTGGCAAGGTGAGGACCGACAAGCAGCACAAGCTGCGATCAGAGCAGCGTTATCGGGCGGTGTACGTCGATTTCAAGGTTACTGTCCCACCGCCGATGGAATTCCGAAATGGTGGGAAGTGATGATTTCGCCGATTTTAGATTCCACCGGACAACCAGAACGACTGCTGTGCATTTCACGGGATATTAGCGATCGCATTCAATTTGACATAGAACGAGATCGTATCCTTGCTCAAGAACAACAAGCAAGGGCAGAAGCTGAACGAGCAAACCGTATCAAAGACGAATTTTTAGCAGTCCTCTCCCACGAATTACGCACACCGCTTAATCCAATTCTGGGATGGTCAAAACTTCTGCAACAGGGTAAACTCGACGCTGCAAAAACCGCCAACGCCCTTGCTACAATTAATCGCAACGCCAAATTGCAGGTGCAGCTGATTGACGATCTCCTCGACATATCGCGAATTCTGCGCGGCAAGTTGAGCTTGACAGTAACACCCGTTGATCTTAGCACTGTGATCTGTGCCGCGCTCGAAACAGTTCGATTAGCCGCAGAAGCAAAATCGCTACAGATTCAAACAACCATCCCGGAAGCAATCGGCACAGTTAACGGTGATGCCGGACGATTACAACAAGTGGTATGGAATCTCCTAACCAATGCAGTGAAATTTACTCCTGCAGGCGGACAAATAGCTGTTGAATTAACCCAAGTAGGAAGTAACGCCCAAATCCAAGTCAAAGACACAGGAAAAGGAATTGGTTCTGACTTTTTGCCGTACGTGTTTGAGCATTTCCGCCAAGAAGATGGAGCAACAACACGCAAGTTTGGCGGGCTGGGGTTGGGGCTGGCGATCGTCCGGCAAATAGTTGAGATGCACGGTGGAACTGTCACAGTAGATAGTCCTGGTGAAGGGCAAGGAGCCACCTTTACTGTTCAAATTCCGCTTGCTTGCCAGTCAAATGAACTACCTACTCCACAGCAATCATCATCTCATACAGGCGACTTGAGCGGCATTCGCATCTTAGTGGTAGATGATGAGGCAGATTCGCGGCAGTTCGTCGCTTTTATTTTAGAGCAAGCAAATGCGATTGTTACAAGCGTTGGATCTGGGATTGATGCACTCCAAGCTTTTTCCCAATCAATTCCCGATATCATCGTCAGCGATATTGGAATGCCAGAGATGGATGGCTACATGATGATGCGTCAAATTCGTGCCCTTCCGGTTGAGCAAGGTGGACAGGTTCCGGCGATCGCCCTAACTGCTTATGCTGCAGAAGTTGATCAAGAGCGAGCGATCGCAGCAGGATTTCTACATCACATTGCCAAACCAATTGATCCAGATGCTGTGCTTGCGATCGTTCTTAACACCACATGTGTTAGGAAACACAGGGGTGTAAGGGGAGCCAGTGCCGGGGTGAGGCAGTCTGGTCTTGGGGGTTTCCCCCATGAGGAACTGCCGAAAGGGTTCCCCGACTTGAGGCATCTGGCGTTGTAAGCTCAGATCTTGCATCATATAGCAGGGAGCAGGGAGCAGCTTTAATAGTTGATGTCCTAATCTACCTGGCAACTGCTATAACTTTCGTCCGCCAAGAAATAAATTTCTTGGCTCAAAGTTTACAGCAGTTTTCATATGAATAGACCACAAATCGTAGGGTGGGCATTGCTCAGAAAAGCCTATGTAATAGACATTTGAGATCTTAGTGAGCAATGCCCACCTTACAGAAAACGGCTGTAAGTCCGTTAAAACGGACTCTTGTTAGTTTTTGAGTCCGTTTTAACGGACTTGGGTTATTAGCCTTGAACTTGAGTTCAAGGCATACTATCGCTGAGGTGCAAGATCTCAGTAAGGGAAAAAGTATTTCTTTCATTCGTAGAAAATCCTACTGATGGATTTCCATAACAAGTACCAATGAGTATTGGTACTATGTTCCTCTTGTCACAATATTGCCATTTTCTTGACATTCTCGCGCCATACAAACCGATTAAACTTCTTGGTTGTGTAGAGAAGTTCAATTATCCCTACACTATCTTTCTTCACAAATGTCTTTCTAATTTAAAACAAGAAGCCGTTCTGAACGCCTTTTTTACTAGCTTGAAAATCAAGGAAATTCGTGTGTCAAAAAATTGAAATCGTATTGTTATTTATTGTCGCTTTAGCTCTTTACAAGTGGCATAGTAGGCGTCGCACTCAATTCAAATACTTGTCATATCAGGTGTCTAATGGAAAATAAATATTCTAAATTCAACACGCAACAGTATTCCAAAACAAATGATTCTATAAATACTCAATTTTATAAGCTAGGAAAACCACCACAACGTCTTCACTACTTTTTTGAAACACAATGTTATGCCAACCCCGACGTTCTTGCTCTTATCTGCGATACAGAACGTCTGAGTTACGCTGAGCTGGACGCACGAGCGAATCAGTTAGCTAATTACCTTTTGCGTAGAGGTATCAGTTCAGGGAGCAGAGTTGGTATTTTGCTCGAACGCTCGGTTAACACTTATGTAACACTGCTGGCGATACTAAAGTGTGGTGCTGTGTTTGTACCGCTTGACCCGTCCTTCCCGCAAGACAGAATTGCCTTCATTGCTGAAAATGCGTCCCTCAATCTGTTGGTAACAACCAGTCAGTTTGTTGACATAACTGCCGGAGTGTGCTGCCAAGTCTTGTTGCTTGATGCTGTAGCCGGAGCGATAGCAATTCAACCAGCAAACCGTATTGCAATTGCAGACTCTGTTGACGAACTTTGCTACATCATTTACACCTCAGGCTCAACAGGTCGTCCCAAAGGTGTTGCAGTTAATCATTCCAGCATCTGTAATTTTCTCACGGTATGCACACCAATTTATGGTGTTACTTGTGGCGATCGCGTCTATCAAGGTATGATTATTGCCTTCGATTTCTCGATTGAGGAAATTTGGCCCACCTTTATCGTCGGTGCAACGCTAGTGGCTGGTCCAACCAATCACCGACGACTTGGTTCTGAACTCACCGATTTTCTGATTGAGCACGCGATAACGGTGATGTACTGTGTACCCACACTGTTGGCAACTATTGATCGTGATCTGCCTTTACTGCGGACTTTAATAGTTGGCGGTGAAGCTTGTCCCCAATATCTGGTAGAACGCTGGAGCCGACCAGAACGACGGATGCTCAACACCTACGGACCGACTGAGACAACAGTCACTGCACTCTGGACGGAACTACTTCCTGATCAGCCAGTGACAATCGGCAAACCTTTACCTACTTATAGCGTCTATATTCTGGATGAGGAGTTGCATCCAGTTCCTTCCGGGGAAGCGGGGGAAATCTGCATTGGCGGTATTGGTGTTGCACAAGGTTATGTCAACTTGCCGGAACAAACCGCCGCCAAGTTTGTCTGCGATCCATTTGAGCAGAACGATCCTCAAGCAAGGTTGTACCGGACGGGTGATTTAGGACGAGTCACACTCAACGATGAGATTGAATATTTAGGACGCATTGACACTCAAGTCAAAATCAGGGGTTACCGCATTGAGTTGACGGAAATTGAGACAGTTTTGTTAGAAACCCCAGACGTTGAAAATGCTATTGTCTCTTTGGTGTCTATTAGCACAACTGTTGAGGAATTGGTCGCCTACATCACACTGCGTGTTCCTGTTGCCGATTCTGAAGAACTTAAAAATCGTTTGCATACAGTATTAAGGCACCGCTTACCCAGTTACATGGTGCCAGCTTTCATCGAAATTTTGGATACCATTCCGACGCTACCCAACGGTAAGGCAGACCGCTCAAAGTTGCCTGCGCCAACCCAAAGGATGCAACGTCAGCATCGTAGTGATCAGACGCTGCCCGTCACCTTATCAAAGCAGGAGTCGGCGATCGCCAACATCTGGCAAAAGCTTTTTCCCCACGCCCAAATTTCTATAAAGGATGACTTCTTCCTCGACTTGGGAGGACACTCACTTTTGGCTGCCAGCTTAGTGTCTCAATTGCGAGAGCTACCTGAGTTTAGTCACGTCTCCATGCTTGATGTCTATCAATGCGCTACCATTGCTGGATTAGCAGCCCGGTTGACGCAACAAACAGCTTTGCCAAACGTTCCAACTGCGGCTCTCCCCTTCCATCATACGAGTCGCAAACGCTACCTGAGGAGCGTAACCGTTCAGGCTTTAGGACTGATAGTCATTCTATTTTGCTTTGCCTTACAGTGGTTGCTACCTTATCTAACCTACACTTGGACGCAGGAGAACGACGCCACCAATCTTCAGTCCGTTTTCTTGTCCATCGCTGCTTTGGCAGGAATTATTCCCTTGATGCTTGGGTTCTCCATTGTTGCGAAGTGGCTGCTTCTAGGACAAGTGAAGCCAGGAAAGTATCCGCTTTGGGGCAGTTTTTACTTGCGCTGGTGGTTTGTCAAGAACTTGCTATCGATTACACCATTGCACTTCTTGAGTGGTACTCCGTTGCTCAATGTCTACTACCGACTGCTAGGAGCTAAAATCGGAACCAATGTTTACCTGAATTCGGTTAATATCGATGTTCCTGACTTGGTAAGTATTGGTGCAGATAGTAGCCTTGGCTACGAAGCACGATTGCTAAATGCTACACTGGAACACGGTTGGCTGGAAATTGGTTCGATTAAGATTGGCAATCGTTGCTTTGTCGGTGCTAGTGCTGTACTAAGCCAAAACACAATCATCGAAGAAAATGCCAGTCTGGAAGATTTATCAATGCTGCCACCGCTGCAACGGATTCCAGCAAGGGAAGTTTGGGCTGGTTCTCCTGCTGCTAAAGTGGGAATCAACGAAAGCAAAATGATATCCCGTCCTGCGCGACTGCGACGAATTTATTTTGGCACTCTCCAGGCAATTTTATTGCTGACGCTACCAATTTTAGAACTTCTGCCAATTCTTCCTGGAGTCGAGCAAATGTACTCCATTAGTGATCAGAAACATTGGCTGCTTTTGTCACCTTTGATAGCCTTATCGTTTGTCATCTTGATGGCATTACAAATTGCCGCACTCAAGTGGTTAATCGTTGGACGCGTCAAACCTGGCTCATATCGCTTAGACAGTCATCGTTACGTAAGATTGTGGTATGTTGATAAGCTGATGGCATTGAGCCTCGATATTATTCGTCCGCTTTACGCCACCCTGTATCTGCTACCTTGGTATCGCCTGCTGGGAGCAAAGCTAGGATGGCGGGCAGAAATCTCTACACCATCTTCTTTGGTTCCGGATTTAGTGACAATCGGCGATGAAAGCTTTATTGCAGATGGTGTGATTATGGGTGTACCCAGAGTTGAGCGTGGACTGATACATTTGCAATCAACAAAGATTGGTAAGCGTGCCTTCATTGGTAACAGTGCTTTACTACCAGCAGGCGTAAGCATTGGCGATGACACCCTCATTGGCTGTATGTCTGTTACTCCCGCTGATAAAAGCTTAGTTGCTAAACCCGATACCTCCTGGTTCGGTTCCCCAGCCATTAACCTACCACAACGGCAAGTTGTCCAGGGTTTTTCAGTAGAATCGACCTACAAGCCACCGATGAGTTTGGTGCTGCAACGCATGAGCTTTGAGGCAGTTCGAGTGCTGTTCCCTCTTAGCTGCATCGTCGTTCTAAGTTCAGTACTTATTGATACAATGATTAAGCTGAACGATGATTGGGATGAATCGGCATTGATACTCATGTTGCCGTTCCTCTATCTCGGTTTTGGACTAGTAGCCACGGCGATCACCATCATTGCTAAATGGCTAATTATCGGTCGGTATAAATCGACAGAACGTCCTTTGTGGTCGAATTTCGTGTTTCGCTCGGAACTAGTTACTTGTATCCATGAAACCCTGGCAGTTCCCTTACTGGTGGATATGCTGCGAGGCACTCCCTTTATTAACTGGTATTTGCGCTTAATGGGCTGCAAAATTGGTAGACAGGTTTACACCGATACCACCGATATCACCGAATTTGACACAATAGAGGTTGGGAATGATGTCGCACTCAATAGTAATTGTGGTTTGCAAACCCACCTGTTTGAAGACCGTGTAATGAAGATATCAACCGTGACTATTGGCGATCGCTGTTCGGTAGGCAGTGGTGCGATCGTTCTCTACGATACTGTCATGGAACCCGATTCCAACCTGGGCAATCTGTCCATGCTGATGAAAGGCGAATCCCTACCTGCTAGTACCTCTTGGGTGGGTTCACCTGCCCGGATTGCTGAGTAGAGGGTGTAAGAGTGTAAGGGTGTAAGGGAGTAGGGGTGTAGTAGGGTGTAGGGTGGGCACTGCGTGCTACATAACCGAGGAAGATAAGAAGCAGTGCCCACAACAATCAATGAAGATGGCAATTAAGATACTCTATGAAAATCTATATCAGCGCAGATATCGAAGGAATAGCTGGAATCAGTCACTGGGATGAAGCGACGCTGGGTAAACAACAATACGATATCTTTCAAGAGCAAATGACTCGTGAAGTCATTGCAGCATGCGAAGGAGCAATAGCTGCTGGTGCAACTGAGATTATTGTTAAAGATGCCCATGACACAGGCAGAAATCTTGATCCCTATCGATTACCATTACCAGCACAACTTATTAGAGGATGGAGTGGTCATCCCTACAGCATGGTTCAAGAATTAAATAGCAGTTTTACTGCATTAATTTTGATTGGCTACCACTCACGGGCTGGATCTGCGAAGAATCCTCTGGCGCATACTTTGAGTGAAGACTTAAACTGTATTCTGCTCAATGATCAACCCATAGCCGAGTTCCATTTAGTAGCCATGACTGCAGCGTATGAAAAAGTTCCTGTCGTATTTGTATCTGGAGATTCTGCTTTGTGTCAAGCTGTGAAAGTTTATGACACAAATATTGAAACAGTTAGTACTAAGAAGGGAATTGGTGAGTCAGTATGGACGATTCATCCTGAGGAAGCTGTTAAGCAAATTCAAGCAGGTGTAGAAAGTGCATTGCAGCATCAACATCAAATTGAGGTGAAACCCTTGCCTGAGAATTTTAAGCTTGAAGTGCAATACAAGCATCCACCCGATGCTTACGAAAATTCCTTTTATCCAGGAGCAAAACTACAAGGCGAACAATCAGTTATCTTCGAGACAGATGATTGGTTCGAGGTGATACGTGCGCTTTGCTTTATTGTCTGATTGCTTGTTGAGTGACCGAAGGTGTTGTAAATGAAGATGGGAAGTTACTTGTTTCTGGAGTTTAGACTAAGACATGCAAAAAGACCCAGCAGGGGTGAGTTAATCACAGACATAGTGAGATTATGAATAATCTAGAGTATTACAGCGGTTTTCATATGAATAGACCACAATGAGCAAACCAGCCCCAAGCATCATCAGATGAGATTTGCTTAGTAACAATCAAGGGATAAATTTGGTTAAGAGCTTGGTGGGTTCGAGCTTTTGCGGTACGCAAACACTGCTTCAGTTTTGACCAGCATAATTCGATGGGGGACAAATCAGGTGAATAAGGAGGCAAAAATACAACTTTTGCACCCACAGATTCAATTACGTCTTGAATAACCTGTGCATGATGCACTGACAAATTATCCATGACTACAACTGCTCCCACCCACAATTGAGGTGCTAAAATCTCCTGAACATAGGTCAGAAATACATCGGTGTTGACACTACCTGAAATGCTCATAGTGGCTATGAGTCCGTCTAAACTCAGTCCGCCAATTAATGATATGTTTTGTCCTCGATTTTTGGAGCAAGAATCGTACAACCGCTCGCCACATATTGCACGACCATTGAGTCGGGTCATTCCCAAATTTATACCGGACTGATCCACAAACACCAAATTGTGGGGGTCCACGCCTAGTACCCAATCCCGATATTCAAAACGCATCCGTTCGATTCGTGGACTATCTTGTTCGCTGGCTAACGGCTGTTTTTTTTTGTGGTCAAACCCAGTTTTTGAACTGTACGGTGCATTGTTGGCACACTGACTTGTAACCCGCGTCGCAGTGCCAAACGCTCACATAATTCTACCAATAAGGCATCTGGTTGTTCGCTCACTAACTGCTGCACTAGTGGTAAATCTTCGACTTGAATTTTAGCGATCGCTCCACCCCCGTGATGTTTTGGACTCACTTGTCCTGTATTCTCATACAGACGAATTAAGCGTTGAACAAACGATAAGCTAACCTTAAAGCGTTTGGCTAGTTGTCGTTGTGACCCTTCATTCGCTTCATAAGCATTGATCACACGTTGGCGTAGATCGGTTGAATAGGGGGCAGGCATAAGCATAAGTATTTTTACTCTTCTTATAGCTTATCAAAATTGTAGTCTACTCAATTGAAAACCGCTGTAATGTCATAATCCGGCTCAAAAGTGATGGTAATTGTGCTATTACCGTCATTGCTGCTGGTCGAATTCATATATCTCATGCCTTCGACCCCATTAATCTGTCGCTCTAAAACCGATGTCACGGTTTCTTCGACGATTTGGGCACTGGCTCCAACATAGTTAGCTGTGACGCTAATTTGAACGGGGCTAATGTCTGGATACTGCTCTACCTGAGTACCGCTGTTGCATTTTTAGCTTCGGCTTGGGCGCTTTTAGCTTCTGCTTGGGCTGTTTCTAAATCAGCTTGAGTGGACTCATAAGCTGCAATTCTACTGTCAACAGAAGCTTGTTGCTGTTTTGCATCAACCTTCAAAATCGGAGTACCTTTTTTAACCCGCTCTCCTGGTCGAACAAATATCTGAGAGACTTGACCCTGAATTCTCGGTCGCAGAGTGACAGAACGACGAGACTGAAGACTTGCAATAAACTCTGCACTTTCTTCTATAGTGGCAGTTTGCACCGTCGCAACTTGTACCTTTGTTGCCGGGGGTTGGCTAGCTGCCGTTGGAGGTGATTCCTTACCCGGAGCCAAAAACCACCAAAATCCAACACTGCCACTAACTAGCAGCAAGGCTAACATTGTCCAGAAGCTCAGTGGTAACTTTGGGGCGAACTGACGGTTACTATTTGAAGGTCGAGACTCAGAAGATTCCATAACTCACCAACAATTAAAGCGATGTAAAACCTAGAGAAATCAGAATGCATCAGAACTGTAGTACCAGTTCTTTGTTAGTTCGCCTTTACCCAAAAATCAGCTGTGACAATTTTACCATTGCGATTGAACTGTCCCCAAAGCTTGTATAGTCCAGGTTTGGGAAAGCTGGTCACAAACTGAACTCGTCCGGGAGTTGTATCTTTTACTGCGTGAGCATGGATATAATCAGCGGAAGTGAGCGAGGTAGATTGACGCAGAATCACCAAGTGTCCCCGTTCACCCATGTAAGGCTGTAAATCGGTGACAGGTTGATTATTAGCGCCTTTGAGATTGAACGTTACAGCAACTTCCTCACCCGCTTTCACTGTTTCGGTAGATAGCTCTAAATTGACCTTGGTGTTGGTAAATGTTTGACTACGCTTGAAGTTTATATCCGGGGAAGATGAACTGTTGCCTGGAACTTGGGTTTTGAGTGTCGAGACTTGCTGAGTCTGTCCACTAGGTTTGTAATCACTAAAGAGTGTATACCCTCCAGATTGGGGTAATTGAGCCTCGACGGTAAAACGCCCGTTGCCTTCATAACGTGGATGCAGATGATCGAAAAACCGAAGGTCATCACTGACGACGATTAAATGCATGAGTTTTTCGTGGGAAACATCAAACTTGTCGATAGGTTTCGCTGTTGCATCTTGAACGTTAATTATTAATGGGACAGGAGCATTAACTGCGACCGTTTCTGGAACCGTAAGTTTTGCTTGAATTGCTGCATTTGTTTTTGTGTCACTTGAATCATTCATCGAATGTCCTGTGTGATTTTCTGCTTGTGTTGAATGCTGATCGTTGTGTTGTTGAGCTAAAACTGCCGTTGATGATTCTTGAGCATTAGGTGATGTCGAGCAACTTTGTGCAAATAATAGAGTTGCAGTGGTCGCGAGCACAGTCATCAATATTTTCATGAAACATTACCTGGAAGATAGTGCGAATTTCTGTAGATCAGCTATCAGCAGAGTACAAACTAATAGCTGATGGTAATATAATCAATTACAAATTAAGCCGCTGATGGATAGCCTACCGACGCGAGCGCTGTCTCAATCGCTGTTCTGGATGCTTGAGTTTCTACGTTAATTAATTTCGTTTTTGGGTCAGCTTGAACAATAGCGTTAGCATCAACCTTTTTAATTGCCTCAGTGATAGTTTTGGCGCAAGCAGAGCAAACCAGTTTAGGGACTTTAAGTTGTAGTGTCATAGCTGTAAATAACCTTTTTTGAGATAATTTATCGGGGAGTTAGATGTGTGATTGAATAACTCCACCTCATCTAAAATCACCTGAAATCCTCTATTTAACTGGAGAGTCAAGGGGGATAGAAAAAATTTTTGAATGTTTGGTGTCACCGTTCGCGCCATAGACAGTAAATAAAGATACTCAGAGAAAAAAAGTTAGTTTTCGTGTCTCAAAAAGGTTAAGTCTAAGCTAGATTTTTCATCACTATGTGTGTCAGTGATCGCTTGTTCAATAATTGGACAGATAGTACTTTCAGGTATTTCATAAACAGCTTGCCAGCCTGAAAGTAGTCGTTCTAACTCTAATTTCAAGACCTGTAGCTGTTCAATTTGGTATTCGATTGCTGTAACTTTATCATTCAGTTTTGCTTTGATGTGGTCGCAGGGTAAATCCCCTTGGTCATGCACATCCAAAAACTCTTTAATCTCTAACAAGCTCAATCCAAGGCTCTGGGCACGCTTGATAAAGCTTAGGCGGGTAAAAACATTTGAGTGAAATAATCGAAATCCACCCTCAGTTCGGTCCGAAGCCTTGAGCAAGCCCAGTTCTTCGTAGTAACGAATTGTTTTGATGGAAATACCACTTTCTTTAGCAACTAAACCAATTTGCTTCAGTGTTTCTTGGACTAACATAATTAACTCCTACTTATTAGTAAGACGTACAACAAAGGAAACCGTATAGTTAACTATGTATCTCTCTCATTTGTATGAGAAATTTGTACAAGAAAGTGTGCCCAGTGCGTTTGGGAAGGTAGTCTAGACAAAGGTATTGCTTGCTAGTTATCAAGCTCACGCTGGGCGCAGATGCTCCCGGTTTTCATGCTGAAATCTGCGTAGAAAACTGCTCTGTGCGAAGAGCATTCGATGGCTCTACTTCAATCACACCGCGAAACATATTCATGCCACAGGTAAAGGCGTATTCTCCAGCTTTTTCAGGTGTGAACTCGATTGTAGTTATTTCATTCAAGGGTAGATCGGCAGCAATGCCAAAATCAGGAATCAGTACTTGAGTAAGACAACCACTAGGATCTTGACGGTTGAAAGTTAAGTTGGACTCTTTGCCCTGCTTGGACTACAATATGCTCGGGTGTGTAGTCTTTATCAACCTGAACAATAATTTTCTGAACTCCCTGTTCTACAATGGCGTGTACAACCCCTTTTCCAGTCTTGTTCTGGTTTACAGGTGTTGTTATTGTCGGTTGAGTATCTGGGATGATTTCATGCTCTTTTGGAGATTAAACTTGCCCAGTTTCGACTTTAACTTCGCCCCGAAACATATTCATGCCACAGGTAAAGGTGTAAGTTCCTGGTTCGTTAGGAGTAAACTCAATAGGAGTAACTTGGTTCAGGGGTAACTCTTGGGCTATGTGGAAATCAGGAAATCGGATTTCTTCAAGGCAACTGCTGGGATCTTTGCGGTAGAAGTTGAGTCGCACTCTTTGAAGAGCATTAACTACCACTTGGC
>NZ_CAWPKW010000063.1:0-782 GCF_963888615.1 Brasilonema octagenarum UFV-OR1
CGCTACGCGAACGGGAACGAAAAACATTATGCTATTCCAAATCAGTAGATATGCTTAAACATTCAATTCGATTATTAGTTCATTATTTGAAGTATAAAGAAATACCTGTATTTACCTGATTCATCCCGCATTTATACAATGCCATAAAAACTTCCAGGCTTTCAATAGATCTGGAGGTTTTAGTCTTTCAGTACAGTATGTTCCACTTCTACCAGTTGAAGCGAAGCGGTGACTGACATTCTGGGTGAATCCAGGAGGAAACGAGTCAATCTGAACGTTTGCTCGCTTGCTTCAAGATTCTTCTCGGTTGTCAGTCACCGGTGACCTAAAACTGGTTTGAAATGAGATTTCGGTACATTCTCTGTAGATATGCTCAAATTCTCAATGAGATTGTTACTTTACTACTTAAAGTATAGATAAATACTTGTATTTGGCTGAATCATCCCGCATTTATGCAACGCCACAAATCTTATTAACTATTGTGAGGATATAGCTTTTGAGTATCAACAGAAGAAATTGCTAAAATTGTCAGAATAGAAAACAAAGTCTCCGACTTTTCACAACAAGTCGGAGACTTTGTTTATCACGAATGATTTAAGACTGCTGTAGTATACTACGTCTGTACAAAACTTCTGACTAGTACCCGATGAAGTGCAGAACATCACGCAGGACACTGTAGCCAGCTAAATCCCAAAGCAAATAAGCCAGAAAGCCAATCGCTGCCAAGCGACCATTCCACAGTTCCGCTTGGGGGTTTAAACCAAATACAAAAGCGTTACGGT
>NZ_CAWPKW010000064.1:0-15198 GCF_963888615.1 Brasilonema octagenarum UFV-OR1
CCCTCATCAAGTACTGGCTCCGCAAGGCACAACTCTTGGCAGTACTGGCTCCCCAACGCACTGGCTCCCCTTACCCCCTTACACCCCTTCTTCTTTACGCAACCATCAACTCAGATTCACTCTCCGATGGCGCACCATCTTGCACCAAAGAAGATCTATTTTCATTGCCTTGCAACATATTACCTGCAAATGCTACCAAGGCGTTGACCTTACGAGTACGCCACTGATCCACGAGTTGCGGCACTTTGCTTGCAGACATCCGCCGTGTCATGGCTTCATAAAGATATGCCGCATGACCTGTTTCATCATTAGCAATGCTCAACATCCCTAGTTTGAGGTTACGAGCAATTGGATCATGTTCAGGTAACACGTTCGCCATGCGGGTAAAGTCTTTGCTTGCATCCAATTCTAAGATGTAGGTGCTAGCCATGAACACATCCCAATCAATTGTCTCAGGTTTAAGCTGCTCTTGAGAGTAACCTTCATAGTATGCAGCAAAGAAGGGGCTGCGCCGTTGTTGAGTTTTCTTTTCCTCTGTATTCTGAGGCAAACTTTTGAAATCTATAACTTTTTTGTTAAGTTGTTTTAAGGCATGGGCAAAAATTTGACCGTGCCTATTTTCATCGGATGCGTGTTTTGCTAGCTTTTCGGCAAGCCATGTGTCGCCTTCTGCTGCTGCGCGATCGCCCAGCTTTGTCAGATATGGAACTGAACCAGACTCAGCTAACTGAAAGCCTGCAAGCACATTCGGGCGGGTTTTGAGATCACGGATTTGCAAAGCATAATAATAAGCCATCGCACCAGAACCAACTAAGTGCATGACATAAGTCGAGAAGTTCATGAGTAAGTCGCGCGGATTGTGAGGAAGTTACCTTCCTTATACTAATCCTCATTTTTGATTTGTGTGATCAAAACTAGGCCCTTACCCTTTACCCCTTAAGCGAACCGTATTGAGAGGCAAGGAACGATAAACTTCAGTTAAAAAATCGATTTTGTGTTTTGTACTATCAAAAATTGTAGAAGGGTGAGCATTGCCCACCCTTGTTGATTGTTGCTTTTTGTCTGGAGAAAGGTTTCTTGGCTTATCTATCTATATCTAGACGTTGAGCCAAGAGCCTTTTACCATGAATGACTGCCCCAATAGTTACGGTGTCCTCTTGAATTTGATAAATGATTCGATAAGTGTAAGCAAACAGTTCCCTGATGGTATCCTCATTAAATTCTGGAACGACAGAACCTGAATAAGGACTGGAGCTCAACTTATCAGATGAGTCAAGTATCTTCCGGACTACTGTGGCAGAAAAGGACGCGGAGTCACGAAATATGTATGCCGCGATCGCGTCTACATCTTCGAGGGCTTTGGGAGACCAAACTACTCGATAAGCCATTTTCTTAACAGCGCCTCGGCTTCTTCTTGAGAGATGAGAGTTTCTCGATTGTCAACCACTACCAATCCCAGACGGACTTTTTCAAGTACGTACAGATGATATTGAACATCTTCCACAGAACAATCGTCTGGTAATTTGCTCAACAAAGATTGGACTTTTTCTTTTGTAGTAGTCATAGCATTTTTTTGAGAATATTTATATGAAGTAATTTTTAAGGGCAAGCACACAGCTCACCCTTCGGCTGCCTCGGCTGCGCTCAGCACAAGTCCGCTCAGGGTAAACCCTTATCTCTACCTTGTGTTAAAGGTTGTCGTAGTTAGCAATGGCTTGTTTCATTTTGTCTAAGACTTCTGATACAGGCACAGTTCCTAACTCTCCAGAGGTTCGCGTGCGAATACTTAGGGAGTTGGTTTCCACCTCCTTTGCTCCCACCACACCCATTACGGGAATTTTTTCTTTCTCGGCATTGCGAATGAGTTTACCTAGGCGATCGCCACTGACATCAACTTCAGCACGGATACCAAGATCTCTCATTTGCGCCACCACGTCTTTTGCGTAATCCAGTTGAGCGTCACCCACTGGCAGCAATCTTGCTTGTATTGGTGCCAACCATAAAGGAAAATCTCCTGCGTATTCTTCAATTAAAATACCGATGAGTCGTTCCAAGGAACCGAAAGGCGCACGGTGAATCATCACTGGGCGTTTGCGAGAACCATCTTCAGCGACGTACTCCAAATCAAACCTTTCTGGCAGATTGTAATCGACCTGCACGGTTCCTAGTTGCCATTCACGCTCAAGGGCATCACGGAAGATAAAGTCGAGTTTGGGACCGTAAAATGCGGCTTCCCCAATGCCTTCAAAGTGCTCCATTCCTAGCTGTTCCACAGCACGGCGAATTGCACCTTGGGCTTTTTCCCAGGCTTCATCAGAACCAATGTACTTATCACTAGCTGGATCACGAAAACTCAGTCTAGCTTTAAAGTTTTTTAGTTGCAGTTTACCGAACACAGACAAAATCAGATCTACCACGTTGAGGAATTCGCTGTCTAGTTGCTCTGGGGTGACAAACAAGTGAGAATCATCAACCGTAAAACCACGCACTCGCGTTAATCCACCTAGTTCCCCAGATTGTTCGTAGCGGTAAACGGTACCAAATTCCGCTAGCCGCATTGGTAATTCCCGATAAGAACGCAGCTCACTTTTATATATCTGGATGTGGAAAGGACAGTTCATGGGTTTGAGGACGAAGCCTTGTTCATGTTCTGCGGCTTCCTCATTCTCTGCCATTATCGGGAACATGTCTTCTTTATATTTCTGCCAATGTCCGGAAACTTTAAATAAATCCACTCTGGCAATGTGGGGAGTGACAACTGGTAAATATCCCCGTTTGAGTTGTTCTTGTTTGAGAAAGTCTTCTAAAAGACTCCTCAATAAAGTTCCTTTGGGTGTCCACAAGGGCAACCCTGGTCCCACTAAGTCAGAAAATATAAATAATCCTAATTCCTTACCTAGTTTTCGGTGGTCCCGTCGCAGTGCTTCTTCTTTACGTCGCTTATACTCAGCTAATTGTTCTGGCGTTTCCCAAGCAGTAGCGTAGATGCGTTGCAACTGCGCTTTGGTTTCATCGCCACGCCAATAAGCGCCAGCAACGCTTTCTAAATCAATCGCTTTCGGGTTGAGTTCGCTCGTATTTTCCACATGAGGTCCAGCGCACAAATCCCACCATTTATCTCCTAAGTGGTAAATTGTGATTGGTTCCTCTTTGATATCTGATAAGATTTCTAGCTTATAAGCTTCGTTAATTTCTTGAATACGGCGTTCAGCTTCTTCGCGACTAACTTCTTCTCTTACGACTGGCAATTTCTGATTGATAATTTTCACCATTTCTTTGTAAATGGCTTTTAAATCCTTATCGGTAAACGGTTCCGGATTATCAAAGTCATAGTAAAAACCATTTTCAATCCAAGGACCAATTGTGACTTGCGCCTTGGGAAACAGCTTCTGTACTGCCATCGCCATCACATGAGAAGCGGTATGGCGAATTTTCTTTAAGATCTCTGATTCTGAAGTCCGTGGTAAATATATTTTTTCCACTTGTTCTTGCTGACTAGATGATTTTGGCGATATTTGCTGCTGTACCATTAGCGAAGTGATTGTAATAATGATGATTTCTTGAGTTGAGGTTATGACAAATCATACCCAAATATAAACCTGGGCTATTTTACAGTTTTGTCGGACTTGTGATTTTATGAGAATTTCTGTCTTTAGCAAGATGATCCCGATTCATTTAAGGATATAATTATCTCCTAATGATTTACCCTCAGAAAATCTATTGTTGATAATCCATCATGTCATTTAGTATCTACTTATAAGTCAAAAATAACCTTTATATAAAAAATACTCATAGCTAGTTGCTATTGGTCACAAGACAATGAGCGCTTAGTAGCAGACCTGACAGTCAACTCTAAACTCTATTTGTGAGCACTTACATCAACCTCCAACTATTTGGGTGCGATATATTTCTATGCATATGCCTTTCCTTTAACTAGAACACCTTGAATTCCTTTTGGTCTGGCTGATATGTTGCCATTGTCAGGTCTCCAATTTCTACTAAAAAAATAAAACCAACTTCTGATTTCTAGCTAAGAGCAATTTCTATATACTTAGGACATTTTGTTTGTGGTTCAAACCCGACCATGTGAGTTCCCTCTTTCAATCTAAATGTGACGCTTGAGAAGTGAATTTTAACTTTAATTGTAAGATAGTATTATGTTAACTCAATCTAACCAACAAAGAAATAACCCAAAATTCAAATCGGAATTCAGGTTCACTGAATTTAAGCTTTGAAAGTTCTGGCTCGGGGTTTTAAGTGCCCTAATTTCTTAGTTGCGAAAAAACATCATCTCACAAAAGGTGTGATATAAATGTACTCCACCGTCTACGACACATCTCTAATCCTTGGGGAGTCGAGGTAGTACTGCGTGCCTCCCAGGGCTTTCCCGACAGTCGGTGCGATTCCTATCGTGTTAGAGGAGGTTGTATGTTTCAACCGAAAAGTGAATATGTTTTTAGAGCAAGAAAAATTGCAATACGTCAGCGCCAAGACAGTACATCATATAGATTTGTTAATCCGCTTTTCGGACACCTTTTATGAGAAAACTATGCAGGTTTTTTGACAGAGGATCTGTACATATTCAGTCATAGCTATCTGGCTTCAGTAAAATATACTACTTAAAGTATATAAAACACGTACAAGTAAAATGTCTTTATCTCCAGTACAGACCCTTTTTTTGAGATCCCCTGCTTGTATATGTAAGAAATACAGCGAATCTATCCCAGACGAAAGTGTAATCAATAGCACAATCAAGTTTGATTTTCAGACTTATGGCAGAGACGAAAAAAATGTTAAGAATATTAAATAGAGTTAATATTAGTAAGAAAGTTAGAAATATGCTTTTCATTTATGCGAGACTCGAATTTACCAGAACCTGAACTGCTGAAAACAGTTTTGCAACCACTGTTAGAAGATTTTCAGTACTGGTTTGCGCGATCGCGCAGTTTTCTGGAAACGGAAGAGCTATCATTCATGAGTCAACATGAACAATCTGACTTACTAACGCAAGTCAAGAAAGCACAAGAGGAAGTGAACACAGCGAAAATGCTGTTTACAGCAACCGGTGGACAAGTTGGTATTGATATGGCAACATTGATGCCTTGGCATCAATTAGTCACAAAGTGTTGGAATGTGGCAATGCGATTCCGTTCGCAACAGAACAGTTGGCAACACAAAGACGATATATAGGTGAGATAGTAAAAAATTTTTAACATCATCTGAGATAGAACAATGATGTGGTTTATGCTAAGATACTCCCCCTGAAGTTAAAAATATCCCTCTTAATCAAAGAGACTGAGCGCACAAAAATTGCGTTAACCATTTAGCATCACCATCATAAACGGCATCAGCAGGTATCAACTAAGGAAAATTTTTTACAACATATAGCTTTAGTATTTGTGAACTCTGGAGGAAAGAACAATGTTACATCTGCTTTACATTTTTGCTTTTACCATTCTAGCTTTTATAGCTGTCGCTAACTTAATTCGTAACCTGATTATGTTCAGTTTTGATACAGAGCGGATTTATCCAGCAAGATCTGGAGCTTCAGCAAACCAAGGCAGATATCCTTACGATCCATCAACTAAGCAGTTTAGACCCCATCCAGAGTTATTAGATGCGACTGGCAATTTAATTAAAGAACCACTTTTAGTCATGCGATCAATCAACGTTGACGATGCGCGACAAAAATTGGATGAGCTTTATGAAGCTTCTCCAGGACACAGAAATGATAATCAACAAGAAGAAGGCTAAAAAGTTCACCAGTTCACAGTTTTGTAGACGCCCTTAGGGCGTCTACAAAACTTATAACTTAACACTCTGGTTTACGCTTCAATAACCACTCTCAGGTTACCGCGTTTTTTTGCAACACGACAAGCAGTTGTGGTACCAGAACGCTCAAACTCCAAATCAAGTATGGTAGAACCAACTTTGAGATTATGCAGTGACAAACTATTTATCGTCTCTGGCAAAGTGGGGTCGATAATTCGTAAGCAGTTGTTAGGAGCGTCGGGTACCAAGTTTACCAGCATTTGCAGTAACTGGAAGATACTGCCAGTAGCCCATGCTTGAGGTGTACAAGCAACAGGATACTGTACAGGCGCGTTATCACCATTGCGCTCGTAGCCACACAACAACTCTGGAGGACGTTGATAAGGCTGCTGTTCAGTCATGTCGAATAAACCTTGAAAAAGTTCCAAGGCTTGATCGATTAAACCGAGGGAACGTAACCCCATTGCAATGAGTGCGTTGTCGTGAGGCCAAACAGAACCAATGTGATAACCCATTGGATTGTAAGCTGGTGACAAGCTATTTAGGGTGCGAATACCCCAGCCATTAAACATATCTGGTGCCCGCAGACGTTCAGCAACACTGTAAGCTTTTTCTGGTGTGAAAATGCCCAAACTCAAGCACTGACCGGGATTGGATGTAATACTATCTACGTGCTTACCTTCTCCATCCAAAGCCAAGGCACAAAAATCCTGGTCTTCCATCCAAAAGTCTCTATTGAAACGAAGCTTGAGGTTTCTTGCTTCTTCTGTCCAGCGATCTGATAAGTCAATCCGCTTTTTGAGTCTGGCAATTTCTGCTAAGCGTAATTTGACAGCATAGACATAAGCTTGGACTTCACAAAGGGCGATCGCTCCAGTGGCTAACTCTCCCTTACGATTGACAATAGAATCGCCAGAGTCTTTCCACCCCTGATTGTCAAGACCCTGTTTGCATTTGCGGTAGTAGCTGAGGTAGCCAGTTTCTCTCATGTTACGGTCAATCCAATCCATTGCCAACAGAGCATTGGGCCAAAGTTGCTCTAAGGTTTCTAGATCATGAGTCCAAGCATAATGATCTGCATACAGCATCAGCCATAAGGGAGTCGCATCGACTGTACCGTAGTAAGGAGTGTGAGGAATTTCCTGACAACGAGCCAACTCACCAAACCGTAACTCGTGCAACATCTTACCTGGTTCTTCCTCGCGCCAGTCATCATCTGTTTTGCCTTGATAAAACGCGAGAATTTGTAGAGTTTCTTTGGCAATTTGAGGGTTTAGCATGAGGCTTTGAGCCGCTGCAATGAGCGAATCCCGCCCAAACAGCGAAGAAAACCACGGTACTCCTGCCGAAACTGTCTTATGCTTGCCAAAGGACTGACGCAATAAGTACATATCTTGCTCAGCCCTTTCAATAATTCGATTGAATGTTCCTTTATCTGAACGAATTTGTGTAATTTGTTGCACCCACTGTTGCTCTTCCATGATTTCACCGGCTTTCGCCTGTGTCAGGGTAAAAGCGGCGCTAACAATGGAACTAGGTTTATTGTTTCTCAACAAATTCACCCGGTAGCCCAACTTTTGGGTTTCATGAGAAGCTAACTCCAACCGCCAAACGGCTGTGTAACCCTTAAAATAATCTGGTTGTCGATGCTGGAATTGAATGCGAGATTCCATCACCAACCCATCCAGACCTTGATAGGCAAGACTCAAAGATTGCTCTTTTTCTGCATCTTGCCCAGACACAAAAGAAACACCATCACTATTTAATGTTCCTTCTTCAGGTGTGGGTTCCACAAGGCGTAAAAGTCTACCCCGTTTACCACGGTGATAGCCCCGAACTTCAAATAAATCTACAAAATCCGCATCAAAGCTAATGCTAAGTTCAAAGCTAACGGAACTTGTGCTATAATTTGATACTTCTAATTCTTCAAATAATGCGCCATTCAGTACCAGTTCGCGACGAATGCCTACTGTGTCGTTTCTCAAACGGTCTCCAATTTTGGGATTGGTACATAAAACCGATAGAGAAAATCCTTTATCAGCAGTGCTGCTGAGTAGCACTGGCGAATGTTCGTCGATTTGCAACTCAAGGCGGCTGAGAAAGCGTGTGTCACAGCAGAACAATCCCATACTGGGATTGCCATCGTTAAGTGAACAGCCAGAGATATTGCCTAAAGTGTCTGTTACCAAAAATAAATCATCATCTTTAACCGTTAGCGTCGGTTGTGGTCTTTCGCTTATAGTGCGAGGCCACTCTGGGATCGGGATTTGCTCAGCAGGAACAAAAGTTTTTCCGTCTAGAGAAAGTTTTTCCGGTGTCATCAATGTATCCGGTGTCATCAGCCAAAATTCCGTGTACAGGTCTAGTTTTTCATCAAAGCAACAGCGTCAACAGGAAAGAAAGACTTAGATGTAGATTTGAGCCATTGAGGAAAAATCGTAATCACATTGTGTCAAACCTTGAACATAAAATCTTTATAAATCTTTACTTTATAGAAATTTTATGAAAAAGCGTTGAAAATTCTGATTGCTATTTGTCTTGTTAGCCGTTTTTCTTCAAAATGGCAAGATGTAGAAACCTCTTTAGAGGGACAACGAAATCGCCGCTTTTTCCGCACAAAGACAAAATCTTAACATTTCTTATTTAAACTGCTACGAGAAAATTATTATAAATAAAATTAAAAAATAAATTAATTTTTTACAAAACGCAACTTTTTGAGCTAAAAATTATTTATATTCAGAGAATAATAGTTGATTTTTCAAATTTGAAGAAATTTTTTGTTGAAATTCATCAACTGGAACTGAAAACTGGGGCGTAAATATTGAATGAAGCAAACGACTGAACTCTAATAGTTCTTGCGATCTGGCGAGGTACACAAAACTTAAAAAGACCAGAGCAAAGAGCAGGGGCAGAGTTTTGGACAAATTCCTGGGAACAAATGTGTATTGAGCATGGTACATAGGGCACCTGGTGGTCGTAAAATAAAAATGCCTGCACGCTTAACTGGCGAGGACTCCTTAGTCTAGTTAAGAGTTGTAAAGGCAGAAATTTAAAAAAAGTGATTTTGGAAATCCCTCACCAACCTTGTTGTATGGTGATCCAGAAGATGAACAAATGCTTATGATACTGCGAAAACAGCCTTTAGTTGGTTGGTGGGAAACCGCAAGCCAAGTATTGCGTTATCTCAAACAAATTGCTGCGTCTGCCAAAACTTTGAACGTGTCTTTCACCATTCTTTACATATCGCAACTATCTAATTTAGCTGAGAGTCCGTTGTAATTTGTACAATGCAGCTGTGACTTGGATTTTGTCCAGATTGTGGCTCCTTTATAAAATTGATGAGCATTTCGACTTCTGTGCTGAGTGAACTGCTACAGGCTCTACCCCACTTGAGACCTCAAATATATTTCAAAGCTTCACTAACGGCGCTTTCCCACGCGATGGAAGACCAGGTGTTGGCTGCTACTTTGGAGCAGCCTCTTGTCATTGCGAGCTTCCAAAGAGAGCGATTTTACCGTCAAGAAGCTCATCGATATCAGCGGCTTGCTCAGCGTAGTAATCAAATATACGTATTATCCGCACCCGAAACGGACTTTACCAACAGTTCGGAATATTATGAAAAAATAGCTTTTGAACCAGATGATGGCTTAACTCAAGAATGGCACTTGATAGTCATTGCCCAAAACTATGCAACTTGCTTGGTTTGCCGGGAGAGCGTAGGTTCTGTTGCCAAAAATCAGCAACTACGGGAGATCAGTCCAAGTTTAGATATGGACACGGCGCGTAGGTTTGAAGGAATTTGGACAGCAGAACGGGGAGTAAGTCTCAAAGCAGCTGAATTATTATTGGACAGGATTTTGGTTTACAGACCAGAACTGGAAGACAAAATTCAGCAAGCACGCTTGAGATTTGGGATAAGCGAGAATACAAGCCAAACAAAAGTAGAATCGCCAAACGAATATGCCTGCGACATAGACACTGACCCCTTTGTGCAGCGTTTGGTGACTTACCTCCAAGCCAGTCAGTACAAATTGCATAAAGCATACCGTTCCATCGCGGCTCAAGCACGGAAGGAGCGTTTGGTCAATACGATTAGCACCGCGATTAGGCGATCGCTCGACCCTCATGAAATTCTCCAAATCGCAACCCAAGAACTCGGACAGAACTTAGAGGCTAGTCGTTGTCTAATTTACCGCGCTCAAGAGACAGAAGCCAAAGCCGTCATCGAACATGAATTTTTGCGTCCCGGTGTGTCATCTTTGTCAGGAAAAACTTGGTCGTTGGAAAACAATCCTTTATTCAGGGAACTTGTCCTCCAAAGCGAAGGAATTTATTTGACTGATACTTATACGGATGTTCGCATCACCAGTTCTAAAGAACTTGTGGAACTCGTCAAAAAGTATGATATTCGTTCTTGGCTGATGGAACCAGTATTCTACCAGGGGCGGTTGTTGGGTATCGTCGAACTGCACTACTGCAACGAAATTTTACACGATTGGCAATCAGGGGATTTAGACTTGGTAGAAGCTATTGCCATCCAAGTGGGAGCCGCTCTTATTCAAGCAGAAGCTTACGCTAACTTAGAAGATCTTAACAAACAGTTAGAAGCCCTTGACCGCACTCGCAGCAACTTGATAGCTATTACTGGACACGAACTTCGCACCCCCTTGTCTACCATTCAGGTATGCTTAGAAAGTCTTGCCAGCGAACCAGATATGCCCTCAGACTTACAGCAGGTCATGCTAAGCACTGCTCTTTCTGACTCAGAACGAATGCGCAAACTCATACAAGATTTCCTGACGCTTTCCAATCTAGAAAGCGGTCGTGTGGAATGGCATCCGGAATCGCTTACTTTACAAGAGTGTGTGGATTTGTCATTAAGTCGCATTCGCAGCCGATTTGCTTCGCAAAATGTGCCCAAAATAACAACTCAACTTGCCAAAAACCTCCCTTTGGTCAAAGCTGATGGAGATTGGTTGGTGGAGGTGCTGGCAAAACTCGTAGACAATGCTTGTAAATTTACACCAACAGACGGACAGATCACTATTAAAGGTGAACGCAACCGAAAGAAAATGGTGGAGGTGACTGTGGCTGACACTGGACGCGGTATAGAATCACATCTTCTAGAAATCGTTTTTGACCGCTTTTATCAAGAAGAAGGAGCGCTGCGGCGTACCGCTGGTGGCACAGGTCTTGGATTAGCAATTTGCCGCCAAATTGTCAATGGGTGGGGTGGAGAAATTTGGGCCAAATCAAATGGCAAAAACCAGGGCAGTCAGTTTCACTTCACCATACCCATGATTTCGGGTAGCATAGAGCGAAAGTCCTCAAAAGTCAAGAGTAAAAAGTCCTTTCTTACAGCTAAAGACTCATAAATAATGATCAATAGATAATAACTGTTACAGACTATAACGCGATCGCAACATGATCCTTGTTGCAGTGATAGGATGCCGTAAAAACGTTGAGAGAAACTTTATGGCAGAAAAACTTTCTGGACAAACTCCGGTATTTGGTGGCAGCACTGGCGGCTTGCTTAAGAAAGCAGAACTGGAAGAAAAGTACGCCATCACTTGGACTAGCCCCAAAGAGCAAGCATTTGAACTGCCAACAGGCGGTACCGCCATTATGCGCCAAGGTGAAAACGTGCTGTCTTTGGCTCGTAAGGAGTACGGCATCTATTTGGGCGGTCAGGTATTGCGGAAATTGAAAATTACAGACTACAAAGTTTACCGGATTTATCCTAACGGAGAAACTCAGTATATACACCCGGCTGATGGTACTTTCCCAGAAAAAGTGAAGGAAGGTCGTGAAAAAGTACGTTATGTAGACCGCAATATCGGTGCAAATCCCAGTCCTGCTCAAGTTAAGTTTAGCGGGACAGCTACTTACGACGCTTAGCACCATTTACTAAAAATAAGAAAATTAGGGATTGGGAAGCGCCCAAAGTAAAAAGTCAAACAGTTCGTGAACTACCCACACCAAACTGAGTACAGTTATGGTGTGGGCTTCTGGCACATTCTTAATGTTTCCAGAACTTCCTTCAAGGTAATGTTGGTAGTAGAGTCACCTACTACTGGATTCCCTTTACGGCGTTTTAACGTGGGGAACAGTCCCAGCCCCACGCGCTTAATATTGATTCCCGCGTTTATATCGCGGTCAACATTAATTGAATGTTCAGTATCCCAGTAAGAGCGCATATCGCAGTCAGTAAAAACTATCTCGTCCCGATATGCCAGCAATTGAGATGTGTACGCAGGATTAACTGCGATTGTCCTAGACCCAGCTTTCTCGGCTATGTATCCTAGGATGGTAAAAAATTGTCCAAATGCAGCGTCATTCCAGGATTTGTTTAACCCAGACTTTGCCGATTGACCGTTGGGGAGATAAGTCCCGGTTTCATCAAGTTTCGCTTTATTGCGCCTTGACAACGCTTTTAGGTTCAAATCCTCGTGAACAAAAACTTTTTTGCCTGTCCGTACCAACGCATGAGCAGTCTTGAACGCATGGTCTTTCCTCGCTCTAGCAATACGCTGATGTTCACGTCCTTGACGTTTTGCAAGTCTACGGCGTGATTTACTGCCTTTACGTTTCTTTTCTTTACGGCGTTGAACATTCGCTAGACGTTTTTCAGACTTCCTGAACGACTTCAAAGAAGGTAGCTTGGTACCCTCTGAAGTTGCCAAGTAATCGTTTTCGTGTAGTACTGCATCCATTCCCAAAGTGTTCTCCCAGGTGTGGATAACTTCATCTGGGTTAAAGGTTGGAACATTTGGATCTTCTAAACAAATAGTTGCATACCATCCATCAGATTTCTTGGTTAGCAACATATTTTTCAGAATAAACCCATTAGGGAAAGGTCGATGCAAACGTACCTTTAACCAACCTTTAAGTTTTGAGATGGATAAGAATAACCAGTCTTTCTCTATTCTTTCAACGGTTATAGCTTGCCCCTCAATCCTCAAAGTGCGATAACGAGATGAATTCTTAAAGCGCGGCTTACCACTACGTTTTCCGTTACTGTCCCCTTGAAGAAAACGTTTAAATGCCAAGTCTACACGCTTTGATACGTCCTGCAATGTCTGAGATGGTACAGACGTGAAATCAAGCAATTCACCAGAGTGCTGAACAGTTACCAAATCTTGCTTGATTATTGGCAACTGTTTCTTCTGAGAGTAAAAATCTGGATTATTTCGTACTTCTGGTAGCGAACAGGTCAGTGGGCACTAATTAACGTCACAACGATTGTTTTGCCACCAATCAAATCTATCCCCAAGCTGTTTATTATACCAATACTGACTGATACGTAACCAACTATTAAATTGCAGTTTTTGATTAGTGTCAAGGAAAGCGCGGTATTGATAATTAAGCAGCACTAGGGATTCACCTCCTTGATATGTTTTAGTGTTATCATCTATTTTAACGACAACAACACTTAGCGTCAAGTATGCCGGACACGTTTATAGCTCGTGCCAGAGGAGTTTCAGACCTCAAAGCTCATTTAGTGTTAACGACAAAATAACGAAAACCTATTTTTACAGGTCAAATGATTGATAGGTTAAAAGAAATTTTGAACGAATTGTTGCCAAAATGGGATTGCGAAGTGATTGATTTTAACGGAGAGGAAGACCACGTACATCTCCTGTTCCGTTATACTCCTCAGACTGAACTACCCAAATTCATCAATAACCTTAAAACAGTAACCAGCCGTTATCTGCGTAAAGAATTCTCTGACAGAGTTAATCGGTTCTACCACAAAGACGTACTCTGGAACGGGTCGTACTTTATTGCTTCTTGTGGTGGTGTAACCGTTGAAACATTAAAAAAATACGTGGAATCTCAAAACAAACCGGACTAGACTTCAGTTGTTGGTTTCTGAGCACGATAATTGGTAATTCGTCAGCCATCCCTACGGGGTCTAACACGAAGAAAATGAGCCAGCCTTATAACTACGAATACTCGTCTTGGAATACAGATCAACAAACAAAGGCTGGCTCATTTTCTAGGGGACAATGCGACTCCCGCGTTCCATCTGTGATGAACATAGGTCGGGGATGTCTTCCTCATTACCCGCCTTATATCCCGACACCAAGCTGAGTACGGCTATGGTGCGGGGCTTACGGCGAAGAAGCTAAGGCGAGTTTATCCCGCCTTAGGAACTGTTGAACCCGCAAGGTTAAAACACTCTTGTTTTACAGTGAACAGTGAACAATTGATAACTGATAACTGATAACTGGTAACTGATAACTGGTTTAACTTTTGCCTATGAAACTTTGACTTTGGCTATACCCAGTCCCTATGTACATTTTCAGCAATGCTGTGGGCAAACTTGCACAGGACTTAGGCAAAAATAAGGCACTTCTGTCATTAGATCTCTCCAAAAATGGCTATGAAACCAATACCCCGCGCTTGCACTAAAAATCATTTTTGGAGAGGTCTATTGCGAGCGTTCGCAAAGCCTTATTTTTCGTCGCAAGTGCGTAAAATCGTTTCCGATTGAATCTGAATAATTAAAAAACCGCAGAGGAAGCACCGAAAAATCTGAGTTGAGCTACTTAGTTGGTGGATTGTTCATTGATGGAATCTTCATTGGCGGAATCTTCATTCACGGAATATTCCTTGGCGGAATTTTAGAATTTCCATCTTGGTTAGCTTTTTTTTTACTCTCAAGATGTCTGATATTTCGATATTTATAAGTAGAGCTATCAGGGCAAGAACCCTTTTCTCGAATTCCCGGAGTTTTACAATCCTTCATATATGTCTTATCTGTATCAACACAGAACTCTTCTGATCTCCATGTCATCTTTCTTTCTACCTTTTTATTGGTAGTACTAATTACACTCTCAAATGAACCCTTGTTTATCACTTGTTTGTCTTGCAAAATTTCAAATTCAAATGTATTAGTTTTGTTGGGGATAAAACGAAAAGTTCTTCGTTTGTGCTCAGTTCCTGGAATCAGGGTAATTCCTTGAGAGCGACGCCCGTCATCATATTCACGATTAGTATAAGGAATTGGAGTAGACTTCATACCTTCAGTTACGTTACGAATAACTACTCGATGACCTGCAGATGGAGGATTTACTGAAGAGATAAAATGTGCTTTAACTTCTCCAATGTCCTCTCCTGGGCATTCTCCAAAAAATTCGGTTATGGTTATTTGGGCTACATTTAGTCCAAAGCCTTTAAATTCAAGACCTACTTGTGGTTCCTGAGATAAGGCAACTGGAGCAACAAAACTTAAAGAAAAAATACCAAAAACATTTAGGACAGCTTGTCTTACTAATTTCATTTTTCCTGCGAATAACAAACAGTAATAATTTGAATTCATATAGGAATCCAATTTGATTTGGTGAGACCAGTGCTTGATGAGGATATCCCGACCTAGGCATCTGGTGAGACAGCGCGAATGACGGCTCTCCCGACCTAGGC
>NZ_CAWPKW010000065.1:0-15077 GCF_963888615.1 Brasilonema octagenarum UFV-OR1
AAATAAAGAGAGAGGTAGAAAATACTCGAGTATTTTCTACCTCTCTCTTTATTTATGCTTCTAACACTCGTTGGCGAATGGCAAGAAGGTTCAACTGCATATCATCGCTTATACGACGTTCGATGATTGCGATTGGCATAGTACGTTTAGGCCAAACCTTCACGGTGTAGTAAAGATATGTCCCCATATATTCACTAAAGGAGTAAGGCTCTAATAGCCAGCTACCAGAGAAGTCTTTGAAATCTCCTTCTACCATACGGAAATTAATTTCCTTAGGAAAAGATTCTTCTAAGTCCAGAACAACACGCGCACAAAAGTTAAAGCTCAGAAACCGCTGAGCGCCGATTTGTTCTAAACGAATACCTCCTTGAGGATGCTCAAGGAGGCGACTTTTTGTCAGATTGGGGATGAAGTCAGCTAAAGCTTCATAATCTGTGAGTACTTTCCAGACTTGTTCTACTGGCTGGGAAATTTGAAGCGAAGCCGTGATTTGTCGCTGTCGTTCTGCTATTCTCTCGATTTCGACGTCTACAGCTTGTAAATCATCTGTTTGAGTCGCTCCATTTCGTTCTAGATCGATGTCGTCGCTAATAACAGACAAATCCAGTCCCTCTTGTATGTTGTGTTCTTCAGTCACTTTCACAAGTTATGAGTCATTTTTATCAGAAAATTGGGGCAGTGTCAGGGTAAAGCAGATTGTACTGAAGCTAGAATCCTCTATGGGCGTACTTTCCACTGTAATTGTCCCATTGAGATGTTGAACTAAAGACTTGACCAGAGCAAGTCCCAAGCCTGCCCCTGGAGTCCATCTCCCTTTCCCCCGACGAAACCTGTCAAATATGTAACTAGCTTCTTCTTCTGAGATGCCACGTCCGATGTTGTTCACTTGAATTATAACTTGGTCAACCTCTTGATTGACTTGATGGGTGACTTGCAAATGGACAACAGTGTCATGTTCTGAGTATTTGCTAGCATTTGTTAATAACTCCTGCAAAATACGGTCAAAACTTTCTCTTTCGGTTTGCACTGTGAGTGGCGAATCTGGGAAATCTAGGGAAAGGCTTATGCCCTTATCTGCTAGTTTAGCCTCAAAAGTGGCAGACAAATCACGAATTCTTGTATTTAAATCAGTCGTCTCTAACTGCGGACGTTCATTATGAGTGGCTAATTCTTGGAGTTTTAATAAATCATTAATTAAATGAATCTCATCCGTGCAATCTTGCTCGATCATATGGGCGTATTTGGTTTGACGCTCGTTTAATTGCCCCATTTGACGTAAGTTACGGATAGCCACACTAATCCTTGTTAGTGGATGACGCAAGCGATCGCTAATATTGCTTAAAAATTCATCCTTCAAATCATTAAGCTTTTGTAATTGTTCAGTCTGTTGACGCTTCACTTCGTAAAGTCTTGCTTGAACTTCCAAACTACGTTGCAGTTGTGCTGTACGTTCATCTACCAATGTTTGTACTTGGCGTAGTGTCTGTGTTTGAATTATGGCATTGCTGAGTTGAGCACAGACCATTTGTACTATATTTAATTCTGTTGCTTGCCAATCGCGAGCAACTGCTTGCTGTAACACTAAAAATCCTAATACTTTACCTTGAATTTCTAATGGCATTAATAGCACTACAGGCAGCGCTTCTATAGCAAATACTGGGTTAACTGTTAAAGTATCTTTTAAATCTGTATCATCAATAATTAATGGATTTCCAGAGTTCACGAAGGCACGCTGGCATAGACCACAGTCCCTCAGAGAAAAGGAAATTTGTGAAATATCTAACTGATTTATTAGGGGAGTTTCGGTCGTTCCATTCCACTGGGCCACAACAGAGGCTTTTGCTTGCGGAATTTGTTGTTGTCGTCGATTTCTAAACAATGGATCGGTATACTTGAGCAGTATAAGCAGACCACGATCTGCTTCGAGAGCCTCAGCTGTGGAAGCAAGGGCCAGCCGAAGCATTTGATTGATCTCCAGATTGGTGCGACTTATAATAGTTAGTCGCTTGATTAAGCTTTGATGCTGTACACAAGTTCGCAGGTACTGATTTTGATCAGCAATCTGCTGTGCTTGTGCGACTTGAGAAAATGCGATCGCGCAACACGACTCCACAGCTTTTAAGAGCTGTTTTTGTGATTCCCGCCAAACGTATGGCTGCGATTTAATGAGACTAATCACACCGTTATTTTTACCACCAAATCGAGTGGGTATTGC
Organism: Brasilonema octagenarum UFV-OR1; assembly: GCF_963888615.1. Classification (NCBI taxonomy): domain Bacteria; kingdom Bacillati; phylum Cyanobacteriota; class Cyanophyceae; order Nostocales; family Scytonemataceae; genus Brasilonema; species Brasilonema octagenarum. The sequence continues at coordinate 2,216 of NZ_CAWPKW010000065.1, forward strand.
TAAAACGGCCTTGATTGTTGGTGGCAAAGATTGACGTCCAATTGCCAAACATTTTTGAATTGTTGGAATATCCTCAATGGTGAATCTTTCAGACGCACATTCGATGACTGCTACGTCTAAGTGCTGTTCGGTTGAAAACATTTCATCTTCTGCACCAGACAACTCTAAGTTCTCTTCGGCACACCAGCTAGCAGTTATTGTCTCACTCGATACTTCTGATGATACTGTCACTAAGCTACAACCATCGACTTGAAAGGCAACTCCTATGACTTTGGCAAGATCTTGCAGCATCCTTGTCGGAGTCGAGCTATTGGCAATTATTTTGTTAATTTTGTTTACTAACTGGTAGACAGGTTCTTCCTGATGCGGCATCAGCTTAACCGAGTATTGTTTGTGTAGATTTACTTCATCTAAGCACTTTGACGGTGAGAAAGGTTTGTTCATTCTTGCCACACTCTTGAATATTGACCCCATTTTCTTCGTAAGCAACCTCTCGGAACATGATTCACCCAAAGCTTGTGCTACCTGTTATAGCCCCTTTCTATTGGAGATGGTCAAATCCTTTGTGAGAAATTTTCTTTATGTGTAAAAAATATTAAAAATTAATCAAGACACTGTTGTCAAAGAATTTCGGGTATGTTCGTCTTCAATAATTAGCCAACCTAGACTTAGAATATCCTGCCAGCCTCCATATACAAACCGTAATTTCTCTGGTTTTGAGGCTAAAACTCTGTAAAATATATCCGCGTTAACACTGATATATCTCTAACACGAAGGTATTTTTCTTTATCGTTATGGATTTGGTGAATGGGTTGAACCCTGGTAGTTGAGGTAGAAGAAAATCCTATCACCAAAAAGTTTCAGGGAAAGTGTGTGACTCACTTTTAGAAAAAACCAAAATTTTTTTAGGTGTTTATAGTCTTACTCATAATTGTTTACAAAATTTTACTTTTGACTCAGCTTTAGGGTTTTTATACCTCAGTGTTGTTGAAACTCCTGCGATCGAAACAGCCTCAGTCTTTTGCAAGGCATCCAAATCTATTGGATCAAAGAGTCTAATAATTTGATATCTTAAACTATTAAATTTAGTGATAAATAAAGAGAAAACAAAATTTTGAATGCAGCCCGTTGGAGTATCACATAGAACAACTGAGCTGCATTCAGTTGAAAAAAGTTTAACCAGCTAAACTCTCGACACTCAGAGGAACCATATCCCCATTTCTTGTCAGTCCTAGTAACATTGGTTGTTTTGGTTGAATGAGTTGACCTGTTAGTACACAGCGTTCTTCTTGTTGTGCTGTTGCGGCTATGCTAGCCCGAATATCGGCTCGCGAAAATCGCGGCTTCCACTCACCTGATTTTTGCTGCACATAATTCCAGAGGATGTCTCGAATCAGAGCTTGATATCCCTGATTACCAGCTAATTCTTTGAGTTTATCTTTCAATTCCCGTTCTAGACGGATGCTGGTGACTTCCATATCGGTGGTTGGTGTGCGAGCTATTGTATGCATCAGTTTTTCTCCTTAAAGTATGGACAGGATAGTAATACAAGTGTAGTATGTTTAAAGGAATGTTCAATAGGTGAAATTTTCTGTGAAATCCGTTTACCCCATCTCTACTTCCTTGCGTGTTGTCAACTGCCGATTTAGTTGGGAATCAGCCGCTGTGGGAGTGGAGTATTTATTTATGGGAGACGGTGCACAGAATAAATGGCAAATCACACAAGGCAATTATGATTCTCAATATGTCAGCATTCGTGTACTGAATGCAGTAGCAAAACTAGAACGACGAAGCGGGAGGTACAAGCAACAGGATGCTGTACCGATATAGAAGCACCAAGACTTAAAGGTCAAATTCTAACCCCCGCTTCCACTCAATAAGAAGCGGGGGTTTGTTTATAAGGAGTCAAGCTGTGACAAGCGCGATGCAAGTTTTAAAACAATCCGTGGTGGTGTTTTCTCAAAATGATATGCCACTGTATCGGGTTAATATCGAGCAAGCGATTGTATTGTTAGTAACAGGTAAAGCTGATCCACTATATTTTTCTAGCCAAAGCGGATCGGAAGTTCACTCACCCAGCTCAAGCAAACCTGGAATAACAGGAGAGCATAAGCAATGCTGAAATTAACATACACTGAAACGAGTTTTTGTTTAGAGTGTTTAGTTCAATCGTTGGAAGAATGGGTGCAAGCGCGAGTGATTTTGGCACTGCGAGTGGGTCAATCTCTATGTGTTGAACCCAGCACTGCTTCCTTTTTACTTCCTGTTAATTTGCCAGGAGTAGAAATACTTAAAGCTCTTGTCAATAGAGAGAACAGTGAAATTATCGCTCTTGTCAATTGTGATCACGAGTGTGTGGAAGTGACTCTGCGAGGTTATTGGCTATCAAATAGTTCTCAGGATGGTGATGGCATTTTTATCACCGCGAGCAGCGATTCATCTTATGGTGAACACTCTGCTTCACCTACTGAGTTTTTCCTCCACAAACTTTGGCAAGAAGCTCAACACAGAGCCTCTGTGATGAGCGAATAATGAGTTGTTGGCTTTCAGTCTGGTTGCTGAAAGCTGACAACTGTCATTGTTCTTTTTTTATGCCTATAGCTCACTTCTACAAGTAAAATCGAATCAGTCAGAGCGTGTCTTTGATAACAAATAGATGAAAGAAAGAGGTTTTCAATGTGTTAAAAAATATTCAATTTGTATGAATATTTTTATTCTAATTTTGAAAAAAATCTGGAGAAATTGAGGTTCCCTCATCATTGAATGCGAATTTATGTATAAGCTATTCCGTTGATAGTAAAGATTTTGTGCCATGAGCAGACGTTTTCTTCCTCCTCTTTCTCCAGATGATTTGCCTCCTACTCGGATGACACAACTTGATGAGTTATTACGAAGACAATTAGAAGATGTTATCTACAAACACTTTTTCAAAGCTTGTAGTTCAATGATTCGAGCTTTATTGTCTAATTGTCACTGGTATTTTCAAATAAAGGGTGGTACTTTAATACTGATCATTGTTAACTATGACATGGAAAGTTACTGGCATATAGCAAATGCTATCCCTCAAATGGTTAACAAATTAAAGCTATTTTCAAACACTGCAAAAATCCGTTTCTGTCCTCCATCTAAAGAGGGTATACCTTGGGAAATTGCGGTAGATGAAATATCGGATGAAAACGATGTGTCTTAGCACATGGTTACGAATGCTTCGCGCCAAAAGACCTGTTTGCAGGACTTACGGCGAACGCGAGTGCGTGCGCTTTGTGCTCAGTCGTGTCGAAGGGATAGAAAATACCCGTAAGGATCAAGGCGTTTGTTTCAAAAACGCCTTCCCTGCTCCCAAGGACCAGAGCTATCATTTCACAGAGTCTTTGGCCAAGACATGCTGAGGAATTGTGCAAAGCGCACTTCCCTGACTGGCGATTGGGCGGTCCTTATGTAAGGATGTAAGGATTAGTATTGCTTTCTAGATAAAATGATTAATCAATTGATACATATATAGGATGGTTCCGCAGATTTTTGCGAAGCTTCGTACAGTTTATGTTAAGCGTTAAGCGCGATGCACTGAGCGTGGTCGTTGTGTTCCCAACCTCAACTAGTAACTTCATAAACAAAACCGAATTCCTATATCATCTATATTTTCAGCTGGTAGTAGCAAATACAAGTAAGTTAGTGTTAAATTATGCTAAAACTGCGAAAAAGTCAAACAATCCTAAGCTAAATATTCACAAGCAAACTAGTAAATGCTGTGCCAATAAAAATAAGTTGTCAACTCAAAGGGAAAACAGCGGGACAGAGATTTATTTTTACAAGGATTGACACTTGGTAGGATCATACCAAGACAAGCTCATTATTACCAATAAAATTGGTAAAAGTATGCCAAGAAAAGAACAAGGATGGATTACTTTTCAAACCTCAGAGGAGGAGCGAAAAATTTTAGAAGAGTTTTCAAAGCAGTCTCAGCGCACTAAAACAGAAATTTTGCGCGAATTGGTGCGTGGTCTCAACAAGGAGTCTGCGCAACAGCCATCACTACCAACTCAACGGTATGAAACAGAGGAGGCTTGGACTTCTAGGATAGAAGTTTTTGCTCGCAAAAAACCACTCAAAGTCAGCTCCCGCAATATTCTTAAAGGAATTATTAAACGAGTTGTTACAGGAGCAGTTAACACTGAAGTCACCCTGGAGATCGTTCACAAAGTTGAACTCACCTCAATTATTACAAGAGTGTCAGCTGATGAACTCGGTTTGTCTGAGGGTACAGAAGCTTACGCAGTGATCAAGTCCAACGATATTGTTATTGCTAGGGATTGACATTTTCCCCCGCTAACCTTATTGCCCGTCAGTGACAAAATTATACAAAAGCCCTCACTCCTGAATCCTCTCCCAACTTGGAAAAGGATTTAGGGGTGAGGGTAGTTTTAGAAGTATTAAATTTTTACTAAGCTTCGACTTTCACGCCTCTCCAGAAAGCGACATAACCTTCAATTTGCTTAGCCTTCTCCTTTGCTTCAGGATAGTACCAAGCAGCGTCCTTGTTGAGTTGTCCATCAACTTCAATACTGTAGTAACTGGCCAGACCTTTCCAAGGACAAGTTGTGTGGGTGTTACTTTCCTTAAAGTACTGCTTGTTAACTGAGTCGGGGGGAAAGTAATGATTGTTTTCCACAACTACGGTGTTATCGCTTTCGGCTAACACAGTACCATTCCAGATTGCTTTTGCCATAGATCACAAGTGCTTATCACGCTACACATAACATTATGATTCTTCTGGTGAGCATCTTGCCCACGCATCAAATGGCTACACTAAGGAAATTTTTATCAAAAAAATTCAAGCAATTTTACATTAAAATTAGATGATTTTTAGATCACTTGTCAATTGCTGTAGGTACTGGGAGCAAAAATAATTGTCAGTAAAAGCAGCCTCACTGCATATTAGCAGCTGAGGTCACTGATAATTATCAGGAGGTATTTTATTTATGCGTTCAGAGTGTTATTTTCTTGATGTTCAAGAGCCAGATGGCAATAAGTACACCATTAAGCTAGAACAAGACTGCCTTACCGTAGGGCGCAGTAATGGCAATGATATAGTGCTTCCTAACCCAGATAAGACAATTTCACGAGACCATTGTGTCCTAAAATGTGAGGCCAATTGCTGGTGTGTAATAGATGAGTCAAGTGCGAATGGAACTTTCGTACAGCAATGGAATGATGATACTCGAATTGACGTACGTCAGTATGGTCGATTACAGCTGAACAATGGAGATGTCATCCTCATTCTTGGCAAGAAATTGTTGGAGGGAGAAGAACCTGTTTTTTGGAGGCTGACTTTTCGGGATTCTGACAAAACTGAGGGAATTTCCGGTTACCAGCTTTCCGCGTACATAGACTACTGTCTAAGTCAACAAAAGCTTTTTTTAGTTAATGGTAGTGAGCGAGAAGAGATTCACCTAACTCGAAATGAACGTAATCTCATTCACTATATGGCAGAACGCAATCAGGCAAATAACAATCAGCCTGTTGTGTGTGAGTATCAAGAGTTGATAACAGCAATTTGGGGAGATTCGTTTGGTCACACAAATAATGAAGTCACACACCTTATTTGGGTTATCCGTCAAAAAGTCGAATCAGATTCTGGGGAACCTGAGTTTCTCATAACGGAGAAGGCAAGAGGTTACAGCTTGAAGGTTAAACTGATTGCGTGAGTCAATAACTCATTTAGCATTGAAGCCAAATACCAGGTGTGGCATTTGGCTCCTTTATTAATTTCACAACCTTAAATTTATCTTAACCACAAACAATAGCCTATCCCCTATAAATAGATTTACCGCTCTCATGTGGTATGAGCGATCGCCAATTGAAGCTGCTAACCCAATATCTTCAATCAAACCTGGGACAGGCATTATGGTTCGAGAGTATCCTAGCTCCAATAACAATGGTAAGTCAAGTGACCCGACTAACAAAATTGCACAACACGAAATACAACAGAGATTAGATAAACAAGCGCAAGACCAGGAGAACATAATGAATTGCTGGCAGCAAGGTTATCAATTACAAACAGGTCGATACATTATCCAAGAAACTTTGGGAGAAGGAGGCTTTGGTGTTGTCTACCGCGCTAGAGATACACAATTAGATAGAGATGTTGTCATTAAAACTCTCAATAAAAAACTGCAACAAGACGAGCGCTTTGAGAGATTACAGGAAGATCTTCATAAGGAAGCAAAACGGCTAAGCAACTTCAATCATCGTAATATTGTGCAAATTTACGATATTCTTCATGAACAGGGGCGGCTGTACATAGTCATGGAATACATCAGGGGTGAAACTCTTGCCCGTCGGTTGGAACGACAAGGGATTCTGGAACAACAGGAAGCCTTAGATTATATCCGTCAAATCAGTGAGGCTCTTGAGGTAGTTCATAAAAATGAATTGGCGCATCGCGACGTAAAGCCAGGCAACATTATAATTCGAGATAGCACAAGAGAAGCTGTATTAATTGATTTTGGAATTGCCCGTGAATTTCATCTTCAAAGACATACTGCATATTCTTCTGAAGGTTATGCACCTCCTGAGCAGTATATAGAAAACGCGCCTAAGAAGTCTTATACAGATGTTTATGCATTGGCAGCAACTCTATACACTCTATTAACTAGAAAGGTACCTTCATCAGCTAGAGACAGAGAATATCAACTAAAGGAACATAACGAAGATTCACTAATTTCTCCCCTACAGATAAACTCAAGAATTAGTCTCGCTGTTAATCAAGCAATTATTCAAGGGATGGAACTGAAATCAGAGAATCGTCCTCAGTCTATACAAGAATGGTTATATTTACTTTCTACTTCTGAAGAAGAAAGTGAGCACGGTTTAGCGGTATCGAAAAATGAAATAGCGCCTATCCACACAACTAAAACAGCTACGATAAACACAAGTAATGCTTGGAATTTTCGACAAGTTGAACATAGCCCAACACTCCCTGAAAATGAAACAAGTTCTTTGGAATTCTTGGGCAGGGCAGCTCTTATGGGAGTTGCTATCTGGTTGCTAGCAATCAGTATCGTCAAGCTGATAGAAAATTCTGAAATTAGATTTTTGTTCAGCTTAATCTTTTGTATGGCTTTAATCTTTCTTGCTCAGTATCGTCTACCATCTCATGAACAAAGGGGTTATATCTTTATTAGTTCTGTCATACCAACTTTACTAGTTTTCCTTGCCGTAATATTCCAAATTCTTCCAGGAGTAGGGCTGAACACTCTGACACAATTACCAATAATTTGTGCGTTGCTAACTATTCTTACTGGAGCTTTGGCGTTTATTATAATGACTTTTTTTAAGTATTTTCATGAGTGAAAGTATGAGAAATCGTAATACAAAAAATAGAAATCTGCTGTTATATGGAATTATGGCTTCGTGCCTGACACTATTTATTTTTGTCTTGTTATTTATTCAACTTAAGGGAAAGTCAAGAGAACCTAAAATTTATCCGACAGCACCCACACCTACTCCTTCGCCCACAACTACTCCTATTAAAAAAAATAGCTGTCGCCCCGATGAAATTCAACAGGTAAATGTTTCACCAATACAAATAGTTCCCTTTGCAGGCTCAACAACTTTCGCACCACTTAATAAGCTAGAAGCTCCACTGAATGAGCCAGAAATTATTGCGATTATAAAGAGAGCCCATCCTCAATTTCCACTGCAATACATTGATCCCGCAAAATATGGTGAAACGCCTGGATCTGGTACAGGGATAAAATGGCTGATAAGAGGCACGCACAATTTAAGTTTTGCCCAGTCTTCACGACCTCTAAGCGATCAAGAAGTTCAAGATGCTAAAGATAGGAATATAAAACTAAAACAACAAGAGATTGCTTACGACCTCGTTGCAATCTATATCAATCCTCAATTGATTAAGCAAGGTTTGAAGGGTTTAACCTTGGCTCAGGTACGGGATATTTTCACGGGAAGAATTACGAACTGGAAAGATGTGGGAGGTCCTTACCTCAAAATTGCTCCTTTTAGACGTAACTCTGCGGATAGCGGTACAGTAAAGTTCTTCAAGGAGAATGTAATGAACAACCAAGAATTTGGCTCAAATGTTGCTTCGGTTGGACAAAAAGGAAAGCCCGAAAAGGAAATTACAACACTAGCCATACGCAAAGTTGCCAGCACTGTTGGTAGTATCAGTTTTGCTACAGCCTCGGAAGTTATCAACCAAGATACGATACGCATTCTCCCGATTGCCAAGGAAGATACACCAAAAAATATTGTCTCTCCCTGTACTGATGAAAGTTGTAAAGCTGTAGATACAAATGTCATTGCCAACCAAGTCTACCCAGAACAACTGACTAGAAAGTTATTCGTAGTTATCAAGCAGGATGGTGGACAAGATGAGAATGCGGGTCAAGCCTATGCCAATATGCTAAAAAGCTGTGAGGGTCAAGAATTGGTAAGACAAGCAGGGTTTGTCCCTCTCTAAAATGAATCATAGCTGTTTGGCATTAGGACAAACGTATCTGTGACTACTTTTGACCTTTTCTTGCCTGCAATTGACTATCATGTAAAGCAGGCACAATGCCTCCTTTGCAACACAGTCACTTATGTCACAAAATCCCAATTTAGAACAAGCGCTGAAATATTACTTTGGCTACGATAGCTTTCGCCTCGAACAGCGACAAATCATAGAACAAGCGCTCCAAAATCGGGATTTAATGATTGTGATGCCGACTGGTGGCGGAAAGTCGCTGTGTTTTCAACTACCAGCACTACTCAAAAAAGGTTTAACCGTGGTGGTGTCACCGCTGATCGCCTTGATGCAATACCAAGTGGAAGCACTGCGAGATAATGGAATTGCCGCAACATTTCTTAATAGCAGTCTGAATAGTTATAAAGTGCGATCGCGCGAAGAATACATCCTCAGCGGTAAAGTCAAACTGTTGTACGTCGCTCCAGAACGCCTACTAAGTGAAAGATTTCTTCCCTTTCTTGATTTAGTACATCACCAAGTTGGCATTTCAGCCTTTGCGATTGACGAAGCACACTGCGTTTCTGAGTGGGGACACGACTTTCGTCCAGAATATCGCCAATTGAAATCAGTACGAAAACGCTACCCAGATATTCCCGTCCTTGCGTTGACTGCGACAGCAACTGAGCGTGTCCGTGCTGATATTATCCAACAACTTGGGTTAAAGCAACCAAGCATCCATCTCGCTAGCTTCAACCGCACAAACCTTTACTACGAAGTCCGTTCTAAAACGAAGTATGCTTACGCCCAATTGTTGGAACTCATTCGGGAAACACAAGGTTCAGCAATTGTCTATTGCTTGACGCGCAAAAAAGTTGATGAACTGACTCTGAAGCTGCAACACGATAAGATTTCAGTCTTGCCTTATCATGCTGGATTAACTGATGAAGAACGCACCAAAAATCAAACTCGATTTATTCGAGATGATGTGCGTGTTATGGTGGCAACAATTGCCTTTGGTATGGGAATTAACAAACCAGATGTCCGGCTAGTCATTCACTTTGATATCTCCCGTAATCTGGAAAGTTACTATCAGGAATCAGGTAGAGCCGGCAGAGATGGAGAACCATCTCGCTGTACACTCTTCTACAGTTACGGTGATGTCAAAACAATTGAATTTCTCATCAACCAAAAACCAGACCCTCAAGAACAGTTGATTTCCAAACATCAACTGCGGCAGATGATAGACTACACAGAAGGAACCGACTGCCGACGGACAATTCAGTTAGGATATTTTGGGGAACGTTTTTCTGGTGATTGTGGTAACTGTGACAACTGTCGTTATCCCAAACCAGTAGAAGACTGGACAATTGAAGCCATGAAATTTCTATCTTGTGTGGCTCGATGTAAAGAAAGATTTGGCATGGGTCATATTATAGATGTGTTGCGGGGAGGAAAAACCCAAAAAATCACTCAATACGAACATGACAAACTTTCCACCTACAGTATTGGTAAAGATAAAACTACAGATGAGTGGCGAATGCTGGGGCGTTCTCTGTTGCATCAAGGCTTACTAGAACAAACAGCTGACGGTTATGCTGTCCTGAAACTTAACGCCTTAAGTTGGGAAGTGATGCGGCGACAGCGAACAGTTTCTATTGCAGTTCCTGTAGTACAAAAGCTCGCCTGGGACGAAGGAAATGAAAAAGCCGCTGAGATGGAATTACTGTTACAAAGGTTGCGTGCTTTACGTAAACAAATTGCTGATACGCAGTCTGTCCCACCATACGTCATCTTCGCTGATTCTACCCTAAAATTAATGGTGCAGGTGCAACCCCAAACCTTACATGAATTCAGTAAACTTTCTGGTGTAGTCAGTCATAAAGTTTCTAGCTATGGAGAAAAATTTATTGCAGAAATTCGCGCCTACCGTCAAGAGCAAGGTTTACTAGAAGAAAATTCCACACCTTTTTTCGGCTTACCTTCAGAAACTGAATTATTGACTTTACAGTTACACCAACAAGGTCTTAGCGTGACAGAAATTGCCGTCAAACGCAATCTTCGCCCTACAACAATCATTCGTCACCTTTCCGATTTAATAGAGAAAAATCAGTCAGTAGATTTTAATTTGTTAGTTCCTGTAGAAAAGCAGCAGAAAATTTTGCAAGTCTTAGAAATTCTTGGTGATATTTCCCTAACACCCATTAAAGAATATCTAGGTGATAACTATAGTTTTGATGAAATTCGCTTGGTAAGAGGAAAATGGCGACGGGAAAGTCAAAAATAATAGGCGTGTTATTTTTCAATATATCAGTATAAATCCGTATACCTTATTCTTATCTTTATAAGAATCTTTACGTTTCTTTTGCCCAAGTACTTATAAAATCTGGGTACAATTGCGTATAATCAAGTAAGTAACAGGATATGCTCAAGCAAATATTTACGGGTTTTGCTGATTATGGAAGTGTCAACGAGAGTTATCTCAGGCAGAGACAACTCAGAGGAAATACGGGTTTTTGGCTGTTATGGAGCTATGGAGTCGGCGTTGTCATATCAGGTAATTTCACTGGGTGGAACTCTGGTTTGATAGCAGGCGGCTTTTGGGGGATGACAATTGCTACCCTGCTAATGGCAATCATGTATATATGCCTAACCTACAGTCTGTCTGAAATGTCAGCGATGCTCCCGCATACGGGAGGGCTTTACTCCTTCACGCGCACTGCCTTTGGTCCGTTTTGGGGCTATATATGCGGTGTAGCCATGATTGTTGAGAACGTACTAGCTCCAGTTGTCGCTGTGATTGCTGTCACCAGCTACTTGAAACCGTTAATTCCTGGTGTACCAGCTTATCTTGTTTGGGTGGTGATCTACGCTATCTTCACAGCGATTAATATCTGGGGAATGAAACAGACTTTCAATGTGGGTTATGTGATCACGCTCATTGCGCTGATAATCTTAACAGTATTCTATGTATTAATACTGGCATTGGGCGTTTTCAAAATGAACCTTCTTTTTAATGTTCCTGCTAATACAGGGCAATTGGCAACGTGGTTGCCCAAAGGTGTGTCAGGGATTTTCGCTGCAATTCCTTATGCTATTTGGTTCTACCTGGCGATCGAGCAACTTCCACTAGCTGCTGAAGAAAGCCGTGACGCGTCTGACGAGATTCCTCGTTCTCTGATAGCAGCCATGTTCACTCTGGTTGTGCTTTCAGGATTTACCTTGGTATTGAACTCCGGTGTAGGCAATGGTGCTGTTGCTGTTGGTCAATCAAGCGCTCCATTGGGATATGGGTTAGAAGCTTATTTTGGTAAAGGTCCGGTTACTACCTTTTCCACAGCAGTCTTAATGTCTTGTGGCTTGCTCGCTAGTTTCCATTTTACTATCTACGCCTACGGACGAACATTCTTCTCTCTTGCTCGTGCTGGGTATATCCCGCGCTGGCTAGCAGTTACTGGCAAAAGTTATACCCCTTACAGATCATTACTTTTGGGTACAGTAGTTGGATTAATTTGTGCAGTTACTATTGATGTTTTAGGAGGTGAAGTCAAAGATGTCATGTTGAATATGGCGGTTTTTGGGGCATTAATCATCTATATTTTGGTGCTATTGAGCTATATCAAGCTCAAGAGTACTCATCCCGATTTACCAAGACCGTATCAAAGTCCACTAGGGATTTGGGGTGCGGCTGTTGGTGCTTTACTGGCAATTGTTGCTTTACTTGCTTGTTTGTCTGTACCCGCATACCGGCCTGGTGCTTGGGGTGTTGCTATCTTCACAGTCATAGCAATTCTCTACTTTTTGTTCTACAGCAAAAATCACTTGGTTGCTCAGGCTCCTGAAGAAAAGGCAGCACTCATAATAATGAAGCAGCGGGTTTAAGAGTTATCAATTATCATTTTGAGTTATCAGCTATAGCAGTCCTAAATAATTCAGAAAAAATCTTTTTGTGTCTTCCCTACATTTGCTTTGTGGTAGCCTGCGGTCAGCCCGGCCCGTTACAAAGCGACACCCTACATTTAACGCATCTACCATTTAAAAAAACTTAAAACTCAAATTGGATTGCAATATCAGTTTTCTTGGTTAGATAACGGTTTGAATATCAGTTTATAGTGCTTGATGAATTACGTAATGACTCATTGGTAATAGATATAAATTTCAAAATCAATTAAGCTTTTTGAATTAGGAATTTTGAATTTAAGCGATTTGCCTGAGTCATAACCTGTTTAATCTTTGCTCAACACTCCTAGGGTGTTAGCAATACGGTTCGGATAAGATCCCCCCGCCTGCGGCGACCCCCTTAAAAAGGGGGTAAAAGAGGGTTATAAGCCCCCCTTTTTAAGGGGAGCCAGTGCGTTGGGGAGCCACTGCCGTGCGCGGGTTCCCCGCGTTGAG